>JANKMV010000001.1:0-11084 GCA_024650095.1 Bacillota bacterium
CTTCCTTGTTAACGAATGCCCTCATCACTGTGGCGGGCAAGCATACCTAAAAGCGTACTCTTCCCCACTCCACTGCCTGAAAAGATACCAATACGCTGGCCCTCTCCGCATGTTAAGAGACTATCAATCCCTCTTATGCCCGTGGAAAATATTTGATCAATCCGTTCCCTATCTAGGGGATTCAGAGGGGGGCTTTCTACAGGGCGTTTGTTTAAAATAGGTAGGACGCTGCCCTTTAAAAGAGGTCTTCCCATGCCATCCAAAACATTGCCCAATAATTCACTCCCTACGGCCACAGAAAATGACTCGCCGCTGGCCACGACCCGGCTACCAGGGGAAATTCCGGTTAACTCACCCAGAGGCATAATAACGATGGTATGGTCACGAAATCCTACAACTTCAGCAGGAAGCGGGGCAACTGAAGACCCGTTCGCAAATATATAACAGATCTCGCCTAAAGCCGCCTTAATTCCTTTGACCTCAATCGTTAAACCCGTTACCTGACTAACCCGACCCGATACATTCAAAGTAGCGGCTTCTTTGATTAACTTATGATATCGGGAGAAATCAATCACTTGGTTTTCGGGTGTCATCATTAGCCTCCTTTAAAAGTGCCTCCCGTAAAGTAATAAAGCGATTCTCTAAAAAAGATTCCACAAAAGCATACTGGCCCTGAACAATACAACTGCCTTTTACCACATCCTCTGATGGCAGGATTTTTATTGAAGCGTCATCGGTCAGTTCTTCTTGAAAATAAAATTTATGTTCTCGGCATACCGTCAGATCATCCGGGTTCACTTTGACCATAATGCTCTCTTCCCCAGACAAAAGTAAAATGGCTTCAGCAACAATGTCTTTTATTACGTCTTTCTCAAGGAAAAGACTTGTTCTTATTAGAGCACGGGCGATAAGAAACGATAGCTCTATCACCTGCGGCTCGGCAACTTTAATAATTTTTTCCCTCACAAGCTTAGCGTTTACTAGGATTGTGCGTGCCTCTTCAAGAAGAGCGTCCCTTTTTCTGTTAATCTCTTCCTGCCCCTTTAGTATTGCCTCTTGTCTTACCTTCTCGGCATCAAGCAATGCGTGAGAGAGGATCTCCTGGGCTGCCTGCTTTGCATCTTGAACGATTTTTTGCGCTTCATCCATAGCATTTGTATCATTCGATTCATCGGCATCAACACGAGTGGCCACATCCACCGATGTGCTGTCTTTATTATCAACTGACTTGAATGGAATCTTATAAAAGCCCGATTCCAATGTACGAGCTGATTTTATAATATTAGGCAATCATAGCACCTTCCCCACCGCGCACTAACGCTATTTCGCCCGCTTCATCCAGTTGACGGATAACGGCCACAGTCCGCTGTTGGGCCTCCTCCACATCCTTTAGCTTAACAGGTCCCATGTATTCGATATCTTCCCTGATCATTTCTGCCGCACGAGTGGAAACGTTCATTAATATCCGTTCACTGACATCGGAATCCACACCTTTTAATGCCAAAGCCAAATCTTTAGTGTCAACCTCTCTTAACACGCGCTGAATAGCGCTGTCTTCCAGTGTAACAATATCTTCAAAGACAAACATCCTCATACGTATTTCTTCCGCAAGCTCCTCGTCGTGCTTTTCTAATTCCTCCAAAATATGCTTTTCCGTACTGCGGTCTACGCGATTTAAAATATTTACAAGTGAAGGAATACCACCTGCAGCAGTAAAATCTTGAAACATCACGCTTGACAATCTGCTTTCTAGCACCTTCTCAACTTCCTTTAAAACTTCGGGAGAGGTCCGTTCCATCAGAGCCATCCTTCTAGCAATATCGGGTTGCACATCTAGGTCAAGTTCTGAAAGAACAATAGCCGATTGTTCAGGTTGTAAATATGAGAGGATTAAAGCAATCGTCTGTGGATGTTCCTGTTTCACAATATTAGACAATTGTTTTGGATCCACGTCACGCACGAAGTTAAAAGGCTTAATCTGTGAGCTATCCTTTAGTTTCTTAATAATAGTACCGGCTTTTTGCGTACCCAGAGTCCTCTCCAATATATCCTTTGCATAATTCATGCCGCCGTCAACCATATATTGTCTCGCTTCAGACAAAAGAAGAAACTCATCTAAAACGGTATCAACCTTTTCCCCAGAGACTGCAGTGGTGTTGGCAATTTCCATCGTAATCCGCTCTATTTCATTATCAGAAAAGCGTTTTAGCATCTGAGATGATACCTCAGGACCTAAAGTAATAAGAAAAACGGCAACTTTCTCAATACCCTTCAGTTCGTTATTACGTTTCAAGCCCATCACCTCTGATCTTCCGCTAGCCATAATTTAAGGAGCGCAATGGCTGTTTCTGGATTCTGTTGTGAAATAGCTTTCACTCGGTTTTGATACTTGTCCATCTCGCCACTTTGCGGCAATACTGGTTGAAGGTCAGCACTCGGCAACGTGGCCGTGACCGGCTTATACTGTACTTGGCGTTCTAGGATGGATTTTAACCGGCCCAAAATCAACAGAAGTAATAATATTCCCGCTATTACAGCTATCCCTGTTAGGCCATACTTAATATACATTTGCGTTCTCTCAGCTTTAGCAGCTTCTTCCATAGCTACAATAGACTCTTCCAAGTATGCAGTATCAAAATCAATTGCTGCAATGCTGACTTGGTCGTTCCTTTCGCCGGAAAGCCCTAGAGCAGACGCGACAAGTCCTTCTAAATCCTGCATTTGCCGGGCAGAAAGGGTCCCCCTACTATTGTCATAAATCACTGAAGCTGAAATATTTTTAACCTCACCAGGCGCTTTAATGGTGTGGGTTAAGGTTTCAGAGATTTCGAAGTTTTCTATTTCATCAAATTTTGTGTACGTACTCTCTTCCTGTCCGGGGATAACAGTGGGATAGGAGGGAATGTTACTGTCTGCACCGGTATTGCCCCCGACCAATCCTCCGCTCCCCTCAAAATCCTCCTCTGTACGAGTACGGCTTCTTAACGCAGGTTCACCATATGTAATCTCTGTCATCTCTTGTGAATCAAAATCAAGATCAGCATTGACCATCGCCACTACAGTACCGCCACCTAATACTCTTTCCAGCATGCCCTGTAGCCTAGACTCCAGCTCCTTCTCGAATGTTTTTTTAATCTCTAACTGACTCATGGTGGATGAAACGTTATAATCTCTTGAGCTTGGTCCTGCCTGACCCATACTGGAAAGGATTCTCCCCTGCGCATCGATAAGTGTAACGTTTTCCGGAGACAAATTTTGCACGCTCCCTGCGACCAAATAAACAATCCCCATGATCTGTTCTTCTTTTAGTTGGTTTAGATGGTTTAACTTGACTACCACCGAAGCCGTAGCCGCAGAAGTCTCTCTCAAAAATACGCTTGGTTCAGGCGTCACCAGGTGTACTCTGGCCTGACTAATACCATCAATCTGCGCGATGGTACGCTGCAGTTCACCCTGCAGAGCTCGCTGATAATTAAGTCGTCGTTCTGACTCGGAAATACCAATGCTTGACTGGTCAAACAGTTCAAATCCAACACTACTGCCATATAAGCTTCCATCACTGCTCAAGATAATTCGTAACTCATCTATACGGTCTTCTGAAACCCTAATTTCTTGACCACCCGCACTCAACTCATAGGCAATGCCCATCTCATCCAAGCGACCTAGGACACTGGCTGCGCTATCAGGCGTTAACCCCCTGAATAAAAGTCCCATTTTAGGCGTTGAAAAGAAATTAATAAAGAGAAATAATGCGACAAGAAAAGCAACAAGAAAGATTAGGATGCCACCTTTCTTCTGCATACTCAAATTTTTCCACAAAAAAAGCAGGCTTGCCCCCTGTTTTTCTTGACTTGCTTCTGCCATAGCACCTCACCCCTTATCGCATCACCATTATGCTACGAATTATATCTGCATCCGAGAGACTTCCTGATAAGCCTCCACCAGCTTGTTGCGAATTTGCACAGTAAGCTCCACTGCCAATTTAGCTTTTTCACCATCAAGCATCACCTGGTGAATATCACCTTCACCGATAACCAGCTTTTGGGTTGACTCATCCGCTTTTAGTTGAAGCTGATTCACATCCCGAAGGGCATTCAACAATACAGTGGAAAACCCTTGGGGTGATGATGGCGCACTATTCTTTGTTACTGTCCCAAGTAAACTCCCTTGAGGCATCATCATAGAAACTGGATTAATCTTCATTGCATAAGCCTCCCTAACCTCTACCAATTTCTAACGCCTTGAGAAACATCCCCTTATAAGCATTCATTGCAGTCACATTGGCCTCATATGCACGTGTGGCTGTAATCATATCCACCATTTCATTTACAACATTTACATTGGGCATGGCCACATAACCATCTTCGTCCGCATCAGGGTGCCCGGGATCATGAATCAGTGGCGAGGGAGATTCGTCCTTGCTAATGCCCACGACCCTGACGCCCATGCCATAAGCGTTGCCGCGCCTTGCCTGATTCATCACTTCGGCAAATACTGCGACTTGTCTTTGATAGGGGCCGCCTTCCACCGTTCTTGTAGTATTAATATTTGCTAAGTTGTTCGCAATAAGGTCCATTCTGACCCTTTCTGCCGCCATCCCTGAAGCACTAACGGTCATTGCATCAAAAAGCCGCATGACTACCGCCTCCCCTCACTAATAACATAACGCAATGTACCCAATTTGCCACTGAGCCGCTGTGACAGAGCATTATAATAAAGCTGATTAATGGCCAGTTCAGCCATCTCCTTATCAACATCAACGTTGTTACCATCACTTCGCATAGAAGTGTTTGTATCCGTAACCGTACGTGCATCAGGAGTTTCCCTACTATGATTACGCCCAATATGACCCGGAGATGTAGCAGCAAGTCTCTTTACACCCACGGCTGTATTCTTCAGTAGTTCTTCAAACTGAACAGCAGACCGTTTAAAATTTGGCGTGTTCACATTGGATAAGTTATTGGCATGGACATTCTGTCTCATAGCAGCAGCATCCAGCCCTTTACTTAAGTACACAAATACATTGCTACCCCAAAGTTCCTGCATAACGAACCTCCTTGACAACAGAATTGACCCCTATGAAGGTATAAATAAATATAAAAATCCCATTTTGGCAACCTGGCAATCTTAGCCCATTTAAGGCCTTAGACCCATAGCTTTGCGCACTTTCCTTTCGGAAAGATTGCCCTTAACATCAGGGATAATTTTTGATATGATTCGATAATTCTACAAATTCTACAAATGATTACTTTTTCCTGCATTAAAATTCATATAATTCCAAAATAACAAAAAAAAACCCAACATTTATGTAATTTCCGGATATCAATCCAGCTCTCACTAAACGTTGGGAGTGCAAACAAATGACTTATTACAAAAACCTTCTTACCCTTTCAGCAATGCAGATTTCCACGTATCCCTCAATTCTGTTAACATACCGTCCACCTCATTCATCATATCCACATCTTTTTTTATATTAGCATCCACCAAACGTTGATGCATATAACCATACAGAGCGAAGAGATTCTGTGCTACCTCCCCTTGCGTAAGGTCAAGCGAAACCATCAATTCTAACACAATATCCTGCACTTTACACATGTATGTATTTACTTTCGTAATATTTTTTTCCGCTACCCCTTCTTTTGACAACTTCAGATTCTTTATGGCTGCATTATAAAGCATAAGCATCAGCCTTCCAGGAGTAGCCGTTGCCACTTCATTCTGTTTATATTGTTGATAAGGGTCCTTTAGCAAATTATCACATCCTATCTCTTTTCATCCAGTAATAATCCAATTACCTCCTGAATCTGTCCCACCAGATTTAATACACGTTCAGGAGGAATCTCTTTAATCACAGCATTATCGGCTCGGTCCACAATCTGAACCATATATCGCTCCGAACTTTCATGCAATTTAAATCGAATTCCAAGATTTAATGTATCCGCAGTCTCATTCGATTGTTTGATAGCCTGTTCTAGCTTCTCCATATACGGTCTACTATCGTGAGGTAAACTCTTATCGCTGACCTGCTGCCTATCTCTAATCTTATTCTCTGTATCCGTCTCCCCTAGGCGCTGCACTACCGGCTTGCTCACTTGATCCTGGATTTTATTCAATCTTAAAGGATCCGTTCCGTCTATCTTCATCATCAAACCTCCTTCACTATAATGCTGTTACTTCTTCAATCGTCAATATAAAAAAAAACTTTAACCGCAATGAATGCTAAAGTTTATGCAAAATCATCCGATGAAACTAGCAAGTCAACTGTTTGCATGGAAAGGAAGGTTCCTCATGAGCATACTACGTATCGGCGGCATCGCCTCCGGTTTTGACACCGACCAAATCGTAAGCGACTTAATGCGTATTGAGCGCATGAAAACAGATAAGCTCTCCCAGCAAAGGCAAATCATAGACTGGGAAAAAGAACAATTCCGCGATATCATTAATGATGTACGCAAATTTAGAGACGACTTTTTTAATATCACAAAACCAGACACCAACCTAATGTCCCCCTCATCATTAAAGAAACTAAACGCTACTTCCAGTAACCCCATCATCTCTGTTTCCGCCAACCTGACCGCTCTTTCTGGAGAATCCATATTTCAGGTAGTTCAAAGCGCCACAGCTGCTAAAGCCACCGCATCACAAGTTTCCACTGAAGGCTTAAACCTCTCCGACACCATGGAACAAGTCAATAGCAAACTCAAGGCAGAAACAAAAATGAATTTTGGTGAAGATGATCGCTTGACACTAAATATTAATGATACAGAAATTATCGTCAATAAAACCGACACCCTAAACACTGTGCTCAACAAATTTAACACGAGCAACGCCGAAGTACAGGTCCACTACAGTGCCTTTAGCGACACTTTCACCTTCACCTCAAAAAATACGGGTACAGGAAACATTACTACGGATAACGGTGGCAGTTTCTTCAGCGCTCTAGCCATTACCCCTACTGACGGAAACATTGGGGATGCAGGTAGGGATGCGGAATTTACAATCAACGGCATTACCGGAAACCACCCTAGTAACGCATTTACCATCGATGGGATTACCTATAATGTCAACGCCGTAGTCAATGAACCATCAGAAATAATAAACATTTCCACCAGCATTGACACCCAAGCTATTTATAACGTCATCGAAAAATTCATCGAAGGCTACAACTCTCTCATTGATACCGTCAACGGCAAACTCCAGGAAGAACGTTTCCGCGATTTCCTCCCTCTAACCGAAGAACAAAAAGAAGCGATGAGCGAGAAAGAAATTGAAACATGGGAACAAAAGGCGCAAAGTGGCATTATTCGAAGAGATCCCACCTTAGAAAGCATGCTCCGAAACATGCGACAAGCCCTCTATGATACCGTGGGTGACCTTCACTTAACTGAGTTGGGGATTGAAACCAGCAAAAACTATCGGGATAATGGTAAGCTGATCTTAAAAAATGACGGTAACGCCTTACGTATAGCAATTGAAAACAACCCGGACAAGGTCATGGATATTTTTTCACGCAGATCTGACATCAGCTACAGCCCCAACTTAACCCAAGAACAAAGCACCCAGCGCTATAATGAATCCGGACTGGCTCACCGTCTAAGTGATATCTTAAACAATAACATCCGCACCACTCGGAACAACAGTGGCCACAAAGGCATTCTCCTCGAAAAAGCTGGTATTGAGGGAGACGCTACCCAGTTTAATAACTTCCTTGACAGAAGGATTACCGACATTAATAACCGCATCGGCCGGATGAATGACCTCCTTTACAGGCGGGAGGAACAGTATTTCCGTCAGTTCACCGCCATGGAAAAAGCCTTACAGCAACTTCACTCCCAAGGCGACTGGCTCATGACACAGCTTAACCAAATGTAGTAACGGAGGATCTCTTGTGACTCAAAAACTTATTACCCAGCTGACAAAGGCGTATGAGGAACAGCTAATAATATATCAGGCAATGCAAGAAATTGTCCTTCAACAGGTAACTCTTTGCACCGAGGCAGACTTCTCAAATGAAGAAAACTGTAATAATCTAAACATACTCCTCTCTAAAAGGCAAAACCAAATGCAACAAATTGAAGAAAGCCAGCAAAAAGCCAACGTGATCAAAGAAGCCTTGAAACAAGAAGTAGGACTACAAGATATCACTGGTGAACCTCACTCAAAACAAGGTTCATTACCGGAAACAGAACAACTGCAAAAAGTCATAAAGGACCTTACCATCCGCCTTTCAGATATTGCCGTTCTAGACACAAAAGGTCAACATGCTCTACAGGACAAGTTAGGTCCTATTAAAGGAGAACTAAAAAAAATCCAACAAGGAAAACAAGGGCAAAAGGCGTATCTCCCTACCATCAATCAAGCAGAGGGTTTCTTCTTTGACAAAAAATAACTCTTCAATCTCTTTTTCGAAATAATTTCATTTTCAGTAAAGTTCATGTCATGTTAGCCGATATAACTTATGAGGGTTAAACTGTTTTCCCTAGGGCGGCCGACCGTGGGGGAGCTGTTTTCTCAAATAAAGTCCCCAAAGGAATGGGGACGATAAAAATTCAAGGAGGAATAAAAATGAGAATTAACACGAACATTAGTGCCATGAATGCCCATCGTCAATTGGGAGTCAACCAGAACAACAGTTCAAAATCATTAGGGAAATTGTCTTCAGGTCTGCGCATCAACAGCGCTGCCGATGACGCCGCCGGTCTAGCCATCAGTGAGAAAATGCGCAGTCAAGTTCGGGGCTTAAACCAAGCCGCCCGGAATGCCCAGGACGGCATCTCTTTGATCCAAACCGCAGAGGGTGCCTTAAATGAGTCTCACTCCATCCTGCAAAGAATGCGGGAACTAGCCGTACAGGCAGCTACGGACACTAATAGACCAGAAGACCGGGCTGAACTTCAGGGAGAAGTAGATCAATTAGCTGAAGAACTCACCCGTATTGCGAGCAACACTGAATTTAATGGTATGACATTATTAAATGGAACCCTAGTAAACACCACCTTTCACATCGGTGCCAACGCAAATCAGACAATGCAGCTGACAGTAGGTGACATGACTGCTGAGACGCTGTCAGTGGCTACGGCAGGCGGGACACAAGCTGCAACCGCGGCTAGCGCAACCATACAGGGTATGACAATCACCGCAGATACCGCTGGGGTAGCTGGGAACGACATTAGTGTTGTCCTCGCAGATCCATCTTCAGCCGGCGCATCATTAGGTGTTAGTGTCGCTAACGATGTAATCACTGTAAACCTAGCAACTTCTGCAGATACAGCGGCAGAATCAGCATCATTAGAAGTTAACAGTGCTCTAACTTTTGAAGCAACAGCTGCTGGAGATGCTGGAAATGCCTACACGGTAACGATTGTACAAGGAACCGGTACCAGTGTTGCTACTGCTGGTGAAGTTGATGGAGATGGCAATCTGACAATTACGCTAGGAACAGACGGGTCTGATAATGCTCTAACAGTAACAGCCAATGACGTTGCCGCCTTAACATTTACGGGTGCCGGAGCCACTTTGTTTACTAGTTCATCCGCAACAATCGTGGAAGGACAAGGTGATACGACCATCACAGCCGCAGCCTCTCAGAACCTTACCGGCGGTGCTGACCTCGTAGCCGGTGGAGCTATCACCAGCACTGCAACTGAAGTTGTAGCCGCCATTAACGCTCTCACAGGCGGAGATAATATTGTTACAGCCTCGGGTACCGGGACGACTCCGTTAACCGCTGCCGCAGCCACTTCCTTAACTGCTGGCGCTGATGAAACCGTCACCGCAGCTGGTGGCATTGATGTCTCAACGCAAACCGCTGCCAATACGGCTCTCGGTGTTCTTGATACAGCGATCGCCACGGTCTCCACCCAGCGTTCTGAACTGGGTGCCATGCAAAACCGCCTCGAACACACCATCAGCAACCTAGGCACTTCAGCCGAAAACCTGTCCGCTGCTGAATCCCGCATCAGAGACGTGGACATGGCTGCAGAGATGATGAATTTCACCAAAACCAACATCCTCAACCAGGCGGCTACCGCTATGTTAGCTCAAGCCAATATGGCACCTCAATCGGTTCTGCAACTTCTCGGGTAAGCTAACTAACACACAAGGCCCCGGTTTCCGGGGCCTTCTTTCTTATCTTATTAGAAGGGTCTGGGGCATTAATCAACTTGGAGTCTATACGTAAAAAAAGGCAGAGACAAAGACCCCTATACGGTGAGCCAACATTAAAAGCAGGATTTCGATACCTTAATCGAAGGGAGCAGTTGCAATGAAAGTCGGACCGATTCATCCTGTATCCCCTACATCACGAAATCAGGACGCATTGAAGAAAAAAGATGGCGTTACGAAAGATAGAACGCAACCACAAGTGGATCGATTTGAGCCCGCTCCAGACAAAAAAGTGAAGACTTATGGGAAAGTAATTGGCAAAGCGGATCAGGTAACGATTGATAAAATTAGAGCTGAAAGCGAAAAAACCTATGAATCACTGAGACGATTAGTGGAGCAGCTACTGGAGCGTCAGGGCTCTACAATGGAAAAGATAAGCCATCGCGACATCGTGGTTGATGAAGAGGTTCGCATCGAGGCGTCTGCTTTAATCGCAGATGACGGCCCACTGGGTGCAGAAAACATGAGTAATCGGATCGTCGATTTTGCCAAGGCCATTAGTGGCGGGGACAAATCAAAGATAGGAGCGATAAGAGAAGCCATAGAAGAGGGCTTCTCGCAAGTGTCAGCTGTTTTTGACGGGCTACCAGATGTTTCCCAACGGACGTATGATCTGGTGATGGAGAAGCTGGCGGCCTGGGAAAATGGCGCATAAAAATAATCCTCCTTGATGGGAGGATTATTTTTGGTTTACTTCACTGGGGAGTGAGGCTAGCATGTCCTTCCCCACTTTTGCGGCTGTCTGGTTTTCCTGCAAAATGGTTTCATACACCTCTTGACGATGGACTGTCAGCTCACGTGGGGCTTCAATGCCAACTTTAACAACGTCTCCCCTTACTTCCAAAATTCTTACGATAATGTTTTCTCCGATGACAAGGCTATCCCCTGACTTTCGGGACAATATGAGCATAGAGGCCTCC
>JANKMV010000001.1:11094-34702 GCA_024650095.1 Bacillota bacterium
ATAAAGATGGTGACGGGTTGTATATTGGGAATCGTGCAGCACGACCTGACAACCAAGTCCCGTCGCCTCGTTGATGAGGAGAGGCGCCATCAGGTTCGTCGTCATATCTGCCGGGTTATCTGGAACGGTTACGATTGAGTAAACCTCTATATCATCATCATGGGCAAGAAGCTCTTCTACCAACTCATTTTTATTGATTTTCACTAGATAGTCGTTAAAGAATAATCCCGGTTTCGTTAGAATGAAACTGGGTCCGTCCTGGCTTTCAAGCCAAAAAAATAACGAATTCCCAGGAATTTTCTGAAGGCGGAAGCTATAAATATCTGGAAACCCCGGCAAGGCTTTCACCATGCTCACAGGTATATTATTCTCTACTGCACACACTTTTACCCACATCCTTTATAACATAATCTTTCCGTAAGAGCAAGATTTAAGAGATTACCGGAGGAAATCCAAAAGACTCGGTTGAATAATTTTTGCACCTGCGGATAATGATGCTCTATAAACATTCTCCATCATGGCATAGTTCATATAGGTTTCCGCAAAGTCGATATCCTCTAACTTTGATCGTAACTCAGTGAAGTTAATTTTTTCCGATAGTAAATTCTCCATTGTCATGTCCAACCCATTGGTCATGGCACCAACTGTTGCCGTTTTGTCCAGGATATGATTTAGAGCAGCGTCTATTTTTTCGATTGATATATTAACAGCCTCCCCATCGTTATCAAGCAACCCCTGTTTCATTTGTTCCATGGACTGAAACATATCTGATGTCATAAATAAGTCATTACCATCAATATTACCACGGATCGTCACCGAAGGCGCCACCTCCCAAGAGATGCTTCCTTGATCGCCATGGTAAGAGATGCCATCTTCATCTCTGGTAAACGGCACTGTGTTCGTCTGATGACCGCTAAAAATATAGCGACCCTGATAACTACTATTTCCTATTTGCACAAGAACATCAGTTAATGTATCAACTTCGATTGCATTAGCTCTGCGAGCTTCTTCAGACATGGTATCTGTGGCACCGGCTATCGCTAATTCACGGACGCGCTGCAATACTTCAGTGATACTTTTGAGGGAATCTTCTGTCACACTCATCCACGAAGTTGCTGCAGCAATATTTTTCTGATACTGATCATTTGTAGCCAGAGCTGTGGTATAGTTCATAACTTGCGCTACCTTGATTGGGTCATCTGAAGGTTTCTGCAGAGCTTTGCCGGAGGAGAGCATGTTTTGCAAACGACTCATTTGACCAAGATTTTTATTAACATTATTTAAAACACTATTTTTCATTAGCTGGTGCGTTACTCTCATATACAACCCTCCTTTATCTGATCATACGGTTAATTACTGTATCAAAGAGTTCATCAAATGCGGTAATCATTCTGGCAGATGCCTGATAAGCCAGTTGGAACTGAATCATGTTGGCAAGTTCTTCATCCAAGGAAACCCCGGAAATTGATTCTTTTCGTTCCTGCATCATGTGGATGAGGGATTGCTGGTTCTCTGACATGCGGCTACTTTCCTGGGAATCCACACCCAGACGAGCAATGAGATCTTTGTAAAAATTCTCAAATGTAGTGATTCCGGTCTCCCCATCCGCTGGTAAACGCAGACGGTTTTGGAGTTCTGCATCCGTGTCCTCAACCATGGATGCATTGCGCAACTGAGCAATTTGCAGCGCATTATTACCGTCACCTGCATTGGGAGCGCCCGGTTCTGACCAATCATCAGGGAGAGCTGCTGCTGCGATTTTTCCTACATTCGCTTTTATCTCATCGCTGACTGCCAGGTTTTCCAGATGGGTACCGGTAAAAAAGTTAGTACCCTGATCGCCGAAAAGGTCCATTCCCTGGGAGTGTGCAGCGTTGACCTCAGTGATGATTCCCCAAGCCATGCTTTCAAAAGTTTGCATATAATCTTTTAGGTTGGTGTCGCGCACACTTTGGAGTCCGCCGATTTCGCCGTTTCCAATATTGACCACACGATTGTCCCGTTCCCATACAATCTGAGGAGAGACAGGCCAACCCTCAACCATCCCCTCGGACGGCTCTACAGCAAGATTGTGTACAGAGTTTTCATTTACAAGGGACCGACCGCCGATATAGATATTTAAGGAACCACGGGGAGTCGACAGCGCTGTAAACTCAATCAGTTCAGATAGCCTATCCACTAAGATATCCCGCCGATCCATGAGATCACCCGGCGTTTCATTCAAGGAAACCAATGTGATGATCTGGGAATTAAGGTCCTTAATTTGTGTTGCCAGAGAATTAACTTCAGTTACTTTTAATGAAACATTCGTATCTATTTGGCTACGAATTGTTTTTAACTGTTCATTAACATGTTTAATGGAGTTCACCAAGGCGTTGGCGTTTTCAACAAGAGCTGCCCTGACGGGAGTACCCTCGGGATTAAGACTAAGTTCCTGCCATCCATTAAAAAAGTTTGTTATGACCGAATTAAATCCAGTTGTAGTAGGCTCCATAAACACACCTTCAATCTGGGTTAGAACCTCACAACTGGCATGCCAGTTACCATGAGTCTGCAGCTCTCCTCTGATTTGCATATCTAAAAATTCGTCGCGAATACGAGCGATCTCTTCCACTTTGACACCACTACCCAACATCCCTTCACCGTCGGGATAGGACATAGGAGTAGTCGCTACCATTCGGGCAACCTGGCGGCTGTAACCGGGCGTATTTGCATTTGCCACATTATGGGCTGTGACTTCCAAAGCTTTTTGTTGTGCCTGCATTCCCAGACGGGATACATTAAGACCAGAAAACGTTGACACTATTCTCAACTCCCTAATTGCTCATGAAGCAGATTTTAGGCCGAGCTACTCACAAAGTTGCCAGCAGGTGGCACCCCTACCAGCTGACCAGAACCGTTGTAAGACGGTCCATCCGCACCAAAGACTGCCCGTTGCAATTTCTCCTTAAACGCAAGAGTTTGCTTAAAGAGCAGGAGGTTCGACTTACTGATGGCTTGAACTTCCCGAGCGCTAACCTTTAAATCAAACTGCAAGGAAGCCAGTTTACTTTTTTCTTCCTGCTCGACTTCTTGAATAATTTCCCGTAGCATTCTTTTACCGGTCAATGCTACTCGTTTCCTTTCCAGCATCTCCATAGAGGCTTTAACTTCTTCCTTTTTTTTGAAGCTCTCTGACAGGAGAGATGTGTTGGAATTAATAATCCCTTCACGTTCCTTAAGGCTTACTTCAATGAGTCTAGACACCAGTGTTTTTTCTTCTGTCATTATATCAACTAGGATTTGTGCATCAGACATAAGACGCCTCCCTTAGTCGTTTTTAAGCATTATTTCGGCCAGTTTTTTGCTGTCCATTTCGTAAGTGCCGCTAGCAATCTGTTCCTTTATGGCAGCGACGCGTTCGCTATTATCTGCGGCATTAAGAACCTTTGCCCGCAATGCCTCCATCGCTTTTACGTTAGAGGAAATCTCTAGTGTATCCCTCGTTTTTTCTTTTCCGTTAGAGGGAGAAGGTGTGCTTACCTGTTGCTTATTCTTACCCAATAGTTTGTTGGTTTGTGAAGTCAAATCGTTAATTTTCATTCTCATACTCTCCTTATTCTCCGCTATAGTATTCAAATCGTCATTTCAAGCAGAAACTTTAGGGCAAAACACACTAATTTCTTGAATCCTTCAGTTTAAAAAATATTAAATAAAGGAAATTTCGGTATGATAAAGAAGTTCTTATTGACCTTATTTGGTTAAGGAAAGGATGAACACCTGTGGAACTTGTAAATATGATGGAAGAAGTTGCAAATCATTTTTTAGAAGATGTCTGGGCCAAAGAAAAGATGTGTAAATGTTATAAATGTCGTTTCGATGTTTTAGCCAAAACTCTAAACGTTCTTAAACCCCGCTATCTGGTCACTGATCGAGGCAAAGCATTTTCCAGGGCAGACTTTCTGGAAACACAGAATAATGTGGATGTGCTTACAGCGCTTTCCGCAGCTATTCGTATTGTTAAGGAGAACCCCCACCACTAATTATACGGAAAAGGCCATCTTTTGAGAGGTGGCTTTTTTTTATTGGGCCTGAAAAATACCGTCTCCCCGACTCGGATCCCCGGAGCCGGAGAATTCTTGTACTTCTGGTTCATCATAGATTACGGCGACTCTACCAAAATATGCACTAGGACTTAAAGTCACAATCTCATACCCTTTTTGTCTGAACATATCTGTTACCTTTTTTGGCATCCCCGTTTCCACCCAGACTTTTTTTTCTTCACTCCAAAAACGAGGGTGATTCACTGCATCAACAATATTCATGTTCATGTCTGCAAATAGAACCATAACCTGTGTCAAGAAGGCTGGAATTTTTCTTCCCCCCGGGCTACCCAAAGCCATTATGGGTAAATCTTCTTTAAATACCATAACTGGACTGATATGGCTGTAAGGCCTTTTGCCAGGCTGAAAGTAATTGGGGGATGAGGGACTTAAACTGAAATTATGTAACTGTGTGTTTAGAAAAAAGCCCTCCGCTTGCAAGCCATTACCGAAAAGGTAACTGAGCGTATTGGTCACACTCACCCAATTGCCATATGCATCAACCACTACAAAATGAGTGGTATTATCTGAAGGTCGGTAGGGATCAGTATACATTTGCAGGGGCACACTTCCCTCACTTATTTGTGTTACTTTCTCTGCTACATACGCGTCACTTAATAGTTCATCCAGTTCCACATAGCCAAAACTAGGGTCACCCACATAATTTCGTCGGTCGCTGTATGTGCTTTTCATTGTCTGTTCGATTAGCCGATAGAACTCAGGCTCATTTTCCGTATACACAGAAAGGTCGAAATGATTTAAAATCTTCAACTGTTGCAATACATTAAATCCTCCGGCCGGAGGTGGCACCGTTACAATGGTATAGCCTCTATATTCTCCCGATATCGGGGCTCTGACAACCGGCTGATAATCTTTTAAATCCCTATGTGTGATTGTCGCTCCCTGGCGTTTTAGTGCATCAATAATACTGCTACTAATATAGCCTTCATAAAAAACAGAACTACCCTGGTCCATAATACTTTGCAACGTATTTGCAAGAGTTGGTTGCGTAATTGTTTCCCCCACCTTTGCGACCCACCCATTGCGGAAAAAGTCCCTAAGCGCATCCCGGCTTTGTGCAATTTTCCCGGAATTATTCCTTAACCTTACCTGCAGTTGATTCGTTAAAGCAAAGCCGTCTTTTGCCAAAACATAAGCAGGCTTTATGGCATCGGCATAGTTTAACGTACCATAATCTTCGATTGCTTTTTCTAAACCTCTAACAAATCCGGGAATTCCTGTGCTTGGCCAGGCCACTAGTTTTTCTATTTCTTCCCTACTGGCAGTGGATGGAGCAGTTTCCCTGTAGTCAATAACAACCTGCCTGTTTTCCTCAGCAAGATGGACCAACATGATCCCACCTCCACCCAAACCGGAACCGTCTGGCTCAACCACAGCCAAAGCATATGCTACAGCCACTGCCGCATCAACAGCATTACCACCGGCTTGCAAAATATCCATACCCGCTTCAACAGCCAATCGGTGTCCTGCTGCAACAGCATAGCTTTTGTCACCAGTAACAGGTTTTACACTGGGTTCATCAGCAAAGGGTTCGTCCGCGTTTTCCTCTAGCGTAAAGAGTTGTGGCGAGGCATATACCCCCTTGAAATACTGACGATCAAACTCGTCGCCGATCAGGTTGTTTAAAAACGCCTGTGCCTGAAAATAGTGCCATGGCCTCATCAATAATGCGGGGACGCCACCTTCCATCTCAAGAGGGGCCACTTCCGCCATGATGCCGTCAGGATAAACAGCAACTGAAACAATCGCACTCGATGAGTTTCTCCCCCCAATAAAAGAGTCTAAACCAGAAATAATTACCCCGTTTTCATAAATTACAACGTTAGAGGTACTCTTCTCATGGTCACCTATGACTATGTGAGCCCCATTATCGATTGCAAATTCCGCGTTACGATAGAAAAGATCTTCGCTCCAATCCTGTGTATCATATGCAAACTTAACAATGATTGCGTTATAATCTTGGTACCCGGAGATTATTTGTGACATTTCTACTGTTTTAATCTCGCATGAAAGGTTAAGTAAAACAGCATCCGGGATTTGCGATAGGTATAGGACAGAAAGATTCTCTTTAGTCTCCGGATCAGGGCTAACCTCTTCGCCTTCAAGGAAGAATGCAAAGCCCTCTTCGGAAAGATACGGGAGTGTTACCGCTGAGATATCGGCATCCTTGAGCAACTCTTTTTCCCGGTTTCCCGGTAGCGAGTTATCGTAATGGGCAATCAAATAGTGATTTTCTGCCGATTGCACAATTGCATCTCTACTTAAATAATAACTAAGAGCATTGTTTCTTGCAATACTACCCGCAATTGTCACAGTAATAAGGGGGGTCTCCTGTGGGGCAGGATACCTCCCTTCAGCATGCCTTAGCCATATTGTTCCCGCTACTGCTGCTGCTGTTATTATGATTAATAATAAAAAGACCATAATAACTTTCCGGACTTTCTTCATGGTAGACCCAACCTTATACTAAAAAAATATAAATCAAAAGACCTAGATACGTTATTCCACCTAAAGCAAACATACTTGCTACAGTGGGCACTATCCCCTGTTTCCCGAAACTGTTGGCAATCAGCCCCGGAATAATAATACCCATTCCGTTTAATACCAAGAAATCCAAATGATACATCTTCATCACAAACATCAAACCAGCTTTAATTAGTAGTGAGGCAAGAATCATCGCACCGAATTTACGCCGACCGTAAAGAATAATATGTTTTGACAGCCACTCTACGCTCATATAAGAAATAATCGCGATGAGTAATATAGCGATTAAAGCAACCGGCTGGTCAAAAACGAGTGCTAAAAATGAAGGCACAATTATCCCTGCAGGAATAATACCCAATATATCCGCAAATATAATACTTAGGGAAATCCCTAAAACTAAAGCTACAAAAAGCTCGCCCTGGTACATTTACTCGCCCCCAAGCTCCCGACAAATTTCCTCCACACCAAAATAGTTGCCGATACCAAGAAAAACATCTTTTGATTTGCACCGTTCCTGCAAATACTGTGCTATATTTTTTGCAGAAAATCCTTCCAGATTAGTCACTTCACTAAATGAAAGGGTTTTGCGATTTGTATAGATTAAGCCAGTTCCTTCTCCAATCAGTATGAGAGATTTTGCTGGTATCTTTTCTAGCACTCCCTTTAAAAAATACCGTGCCCTATCCATCCTATCGTTTCGACAATTCATAATCAGCGTGGTATCTCTGTTTACCTGTTCCCTTGACTCTAAATAATCCCAGATGGCAATGGTTGTGGTAGGGTCATTTGCAGAAAAAGCATTGATTAAAACCCCCTCACCCGCTTTTCCCTTTATCTTCTGGAAACAAATAGCACCTGAATCGGGAATTGCTTTTAGCATTCCCGCCATGGCAACATCTTCTCCGATTCCCAGCGCTAACGCTGCCTCCAGCGCAAGCGCCACGTTCTCCTCAAAAACAGGAAAGGAAAACTTTCCACAGTATTCCTCTGAAACAAGCGAAGCGTCTGCCACCCGAAGCACAATATTTCTTCCTTCGGCTGCTTCTGAAAAATAGGCTGTGAAATCATCCTGAAGTACTATCAGCGTAGTGCTTTCGGGCACAGCCGCCATAAAGGCATCCGCCGCATCCTGTAAGGAGGGACCCTGAACATCCATATGATCTTCCCGTACGTTGGTAACAATCGAAAAATTGCTTCTAAGATATTCTTTGGCAAATACCTTTTGATAATCAGGAGCCACAGCCATACATTCCGCAACAATTGCCCGCGCGTCCTTTTGTAATGCTTCCCGGATCACAAGCTTTACTTCCTTTATGTTTGGACCTTCCGGACGACGGATTAACTCTGTCTCCCTGGCAAGGTACTTGCCGTCTTCCATCTCGAAACTCAGTATACATGACTTACTCCCCGTTGTCTTACCCACCGTGGGAATGCCCGCTTCCAATAATGCCGCGGTCAAAAGGCGCGTAACAGTGGACTTGCCCCTTGTACCATTAACATTAATCCTATATGGAATAGTAGAAACCTGCTTGGCTATCATATGTTTTTCCCGAAAAGCCAGTCCGATTGCAATCAGAGGGAAAACAAGCATAAAAAAAGTCGCTGGATTCATCGCGTCACCTCTACTGTTATAGCTTCAATTCCCACTTTTGGCCACCCAGTCTACGAGAGATTTTATAATATAAGAAACCTTTATTCAGAACCTTACAGGAATAACCATTACCAACAACAGGAATTGCATTAATAACCACGTTACCTTCCGCTGATACCACCACCTGAAGTACAACAGATTCTCTCTCATAACTATATACAGCTTCCTGTGACCATAAAGTGCCAATATTATAAAATATAACACTATCTCTATAGTACTCCACTTTTCCCACCGGACCCGACCCTGTACCCACCACAATATGCACACCTTTGTCAACTAATGCCATGCCTAACTCTTTTTTCCTTTCCTCCAAAATATCTTCGGGAAAAGATACTAAAGCAATCACAATATCAGCACTCAGCTTAGCCTCAGTAATAGCTTCATCATGTCTCTCACCAAAAGTTGCCACGCCAAAACGATTTACTCCCGCAGCCCATCCCAACGGTGGAGATGCATTGACAGCCAAAACACCCAGCGCTATTTCCTTCCCGTGAAAATAAACCGGGGCCACCGCATCCACTTCATTAAGACCTGCCCCGATAAAATCTATACCTTGCTGGCCTAATGCATTAACGGTATCCAGCAGGCCGGTAACCCCAAAACTTAAAAATTGTTGGTCTGAAATCTGTACCAAGTTTATACTGTATTTTTCTAGTAATTCAATGATAAAATGACCCACATTACTGTCATCCATATCCCGAAATATAGGAGTTGTCAGGGAAAGCAAATTCACATCAGATAAATTAAAAATTTCCCCCAAGCCCCTGCTAAACGGAATGTTTTGTTGTTTAAACGAGTACAAATTGCCTCCGACTGTGATCGTAAGGCTGCTGTTGTCCCTTGCTGAAAATACAATTCTCTCTTCTTGTTTTTCCAGGTAGACAACTGCAACAGAACTAATTATAAGTATAATGAGCAACCAACGTAAGTGAGGCATATTCATAACTCGACTCTGTTTAATATAATGTAACCCTTTACTTTGCAAAAGAGTAACTCCTCTCTCACGCTTAAAAAATGATAAACCAGCATACATATTAATAATCGGCACGTAATAATTTTTCTTTAGGATTCAAAATAAAATGCTTACAAATGCTCGCCAAATTAACCTTTACTATTCGCACGGGGACGAACTATCCGGAGTATTAGTTATATGAATGTGAAGGAAGACGTAACAAGTACAATGTGGGGATGGTTTATGAATGCGGATGATACTATTTGACCACTATTGGCACACAAGTGAAAATTAGAGAACAAAGAAACAACCACGGGAGCTCAAAACTCCCGTGGTTACTATATTTGCATGGAGCCGGCAAGAGGACTTGAACCCCCAACATGCTGATTACGATTCAGCTGCTCTACCATTTGAGCTATGCCGGCGCGCATAAAGTATTATAGTATAGAACGGTGGGAAAATCAAGTGGTTAATTGTTGGGTACGCTACCATAGCGTACGAAATGCTTTTAAACTCTGACTGTTGCTATGCAGGTAGAAGTTTTAGCTGACCCCAAACGACTAATTTGTCGTCCTTAATGATGAGAGCACCCATTACGCCTGGGATCTGGCGCGCGAAAGTTAAGGCGGGTTCCAGGTCGGCGGGCGTTTGTACCCGGTTCGCGGTCGCGGTGGCCACCGCGTCTGCCAGCATTGTGGAGGGTGCTATGATCATGGCGGCATCCGCACGACCAAAGCTTAAAGATGGCCCCACCGTGCCCGATGATGTACACACGCCAAAACTAAATGCTTGGGGAGCTAACTCTACAATGATACGATTGCTTAAAGGTGAGTCTCCGGCATAGACAGCAACGGTTGCCTTCTCCTTCACCTGCAAGAAGATATCACCACCATTTTCCACTATCACCTGCTCTACCGAAGATAACAAATCACGACCCACAAATTCGGCAAATGCGCCTGCCACAGCTGCCATGGGACCAACGCTAGCAAGATTACCAGCCTGGGTCATGGCAAGCGCCATGGGGGGTGCATCAGCACCTACCACATAGGGCTCTAATGTTGTGCCAAATAACGGCTGTCGGCTAATATATTGTTCTAGTAGTGTCCGATAATAAAGCACACGTTTTTCCACGAAGGCAACTAAGTGTGGTGTAAAGCTATGCTCATCCACGGCAAGCTGCAAATCTGTTTCTTTCATTTTATACGTGAAGCTACTAAACTCAGCGGGTTGCATGTGTTGTCGGTAATGACGGCGTGAACTATCCATCTTTATTCACCAGAAAGATATAAAGCTTCCACTGCACGAGCTGGACAACCCTTGAGGCAGCGTTCACACACTACGCATTTTTCACTGCAGAAGGAGACCGTCATCTCAGGCCTTTTCATCCACAAGGCATTGGTGGGACAAATAACAGTACAGGCACCACATTGTGTGCAACGATCTTCTAGCCATATGATTTGTTGCTCTAACGGTTGCACCAGTACACCACGAGTTTGAAGAAAGTCCATGCCCTTTTCGTAGTCTATATCTTCGGCGGTGAGTTCCACCACCATGTTTCCTTCCTTGCGTGGGTTAATGTTCGCCTTGAGGATACTTGCAACTATATTATATTCCTTAGCCAGTGTGGAGATAAAAGGATGTTCCACCACAGAGGCAGGAAACCGAAGGACCACTTTTCTCTTAATCATTGCCACCCCTCCTATTCCTTAGCCGAAAGCTTATGTGACGTAATGGGGGCCCCTGCCGTTGGTAATGGAGCCACCGCCTCGGTCAGAGTAAATTCACCTTTCTCGATCCACTGCTTCAGCGTCCCCGCAATTTCACGGGCCTTGGGATAACTAGACAGTGGAGCCGTGGGAATTTCTTTGTCCCCAATGATAATGGTACCTGACTTTAGTTGGGCGTACGTAACTTCACCCAAACTACCACCGATACCCTTGGGATAGGCGTCACTATAATCCACAACCTGTGCCACAATATCTTCGTCCTTGACCGCAGCGAAGCGTAGCGTCTCTACATCTAGAATGGGAATGGGTAGTCCAACGCCCACCTGCATGGAAACTCCATAGCCTAAGAAGCTCACGCCACGCAAATACTTAGCACTCATTTGCTTTAAGTCCCCAAGTAAGGCCAATGTACCGGCTCCACCGCGGGGGACACCATTCTCGCTCCGTGGCGCGTTGGGGTTATGTTGTGTACCGTGCCAAGCCACATAACCCACACCACCACCTAGAAAAAGCTTGGTGCCCACACCAACGGTGCGATAAAATGGATCATTCAACAGTGGTGAGAGCTGGCCCGCACTGGAATAGTTGGCATTGCCCATATTGGGTTTTAAGATGCCCATATAGGTGTAAATGGTACGATCACTCACATTGACGGCAACATTATAGTTCTGGTAGCAGTTGCGCGGATTAAATAAGTACGCTTCATTAATATCCGCCAAGGTAATGTATGTTTCCAGCTTCTGACGGGGATAACAATCTGTACCGTACGAAGAGGCCTCTAATAACACTTGCTTACCCGCGACTAAATCTTCAATTACATGGGCTCCCCCATAGTTAAAATCTCCGGGAAAAGTACTGTTGGCTGGGTCCGTGTCCGGAATTTCCGTTGCCCCGAGAAAAACATCCACTGCAGCAATGCCAGCATAGGCATTAACGCCATTTAAATACGCTTTGGTTATGCGCATGCGTGGGGTTGCGTGGCCAAGATTAAGGAAAGCACCTGAAGAACACATGGGTCCAAACGTACCCGTGGTGACCACATCGACACGACGGGCCGTATCCTCCACACCGTGTTCGGCCACAAGGCCTAGCACTTCTTCAGCGGTTACAACTACCGCTTGCCCTTTGGCAATTTTTTCGTTAATTTCTTTAATACTACGTAATTGTGACATCTTCATTCCTCCTTCATAAAAAGAAAAATCCCTTTCTGAACAGAAAGAGAAATCGTAAAAAAAATACGACTCTCATCTTCCAGAATTCGTTCTGCTGGAATTAGCACCGTAACAGTCGTCCGGTTGCCGGGTTTCATAGGGCCAGTCCCTCCACCTCTCTGGATAAGAGCAATGCTATGCAATTGAGTTTATCCTACACCCTATTAGGTTCTTCTGTCAAGTAAAAATTGTACGCATGCTTGATCATAATTTCTTGAAATGGCTATTACTTACATAAGCATAACGTGGTGACATTGTAGCTAATTTTTGTTTGACTTTCGTGGTGATTATGCATACAATAAGTATAGATACCCACCTAGGGTATGTTACTAGTAAATCAAGGAGGATGGTGGATAGATGCAAGTAAAAAAAATTGTTGTTGTGGGAGGCGTCGCTGGTGGCGCTAGCTTTATCGCTCGCATGCGACGTTTAGATGAATACGCCCAAATTATTCTGTTGGAAAGAGGACCTCACATATCCTTTGCCAATTGTGGCTTACCTTATTATGTCGGCGGTACTATTGAGAATCGTGGAGCGCTCCTCATTCAAACTCCCGAAAGAATGCACGACGTCTTTAATGTAGATATTCGCGTGGAAAATGAAGTACTATTTGTGGATACAAATGAGAAAAAGGTGACTGTCAAAAATCTACAAACAGGCGTAACATACCAAGAAAGCTACGATTATTTAGTCCTCGCACCGGGTGCACAACCCATTAAACCCCCTATTCCCGGTTTAGCGGAAGCACCCGTTTTTACTGTACGTAACGTGCCCGATGTAGATGCCATTAAAAATCACCTAGAACAACACTCAGCACGCACTGCTGTGGTGGTAGGTGGTGGCTACATCGGTTTAGAGATGGCCGATAATTTGCATGCATTAGGCCTTCATGTTTCCATCATTGAAAAAGCGCCTCAACTTATCGGCACTATGGATGAAGATATTGCAGCCATTGTGGCAGGACATATTCTCTCCAAAGGTGTTCATATCTATCTTAACGACGGTGTAGACGCGTTTGAAAATAATGGGACCAACACAGAGGTGCTCTTGGAAAGTGGTAAGAAAGTACAAGGTGATATTATTATTCTGGCCATTGGCGTACGACCAGATGTGAAATTTGTTAAGGAAAGCGGAATTGAACTTGGTGCCCGGGGTGGTATTCGCGTCAACGCCGCTATGCAAACTTCAGCACCCGCCGTGTACGCACTTGGTGACGCCGTGGAAATTGAAGACTTTAACAGTGGTACCATGACACTGATTCCACTAGCAGGACCCGCCAATAAACAAGGTCGTTTGGTGGCAGACAATATTGCCGGCCTTAACAAAAGATACAACGGAACGCAAGGCACAGCGATTGCCAAGGTATTCGATCTTACTGTAGCCGCTACAGGCAGTAGCGAACGCTCTCTACAGGCAAGAAACGTAGTATATTCCACCGCCATCACCTTACCCAAATCTCATGCTGGCTATTACCCTGGCGCATTACCCCTAACCATTAAAACACATTTTTCTCCAGAGGGTCAGATCTTAGGTGCCCAAATTGTCGGCTATGATGGTGTCGCTAAAAGTATCGACGTTTTAGCAACTGCAGTGCGCCTACGACAAACCGTCTATGATCTTCAAGAACTTGAACTAGCCTACGCCCCACCCTTTTCCTCCGCCAAGGATCCTGTAAATATGGTGGGCTTTGTCGCTGAGAACATGCTTTCGGACCGCATGGACACAGTATATTGGCACGATATTTCTCAACTCGATCTCAATAAAGCCATGATTGTGGATGTGGGTGAAGCAGACGAAAGAGAGATGGGGCTAATTGAAAACTCGAGCCATATCCCTCTTGGTCACTTGCGAAAGCGGCTTAACGAGCTGCCTCAGGACAAAGAAATTATTGTCTATTGTCAAGTGGGTATACGCGCATACATTGCCACGAGTATCCTGCTCCAAAGAGGCTATCAAGCTAAAGTGTTAGCCGGTGGCTATAAACATTATGCCAGTGTAATCAATGCTTTAGCTGCGCTGGAGTCACAAGATTATATTTTCGGTAATAATGAACCCGTATTTGTAGACGTAAGCAAACAGGATGTCTATAGTTCAGAAACAGCAGATACAGACACCAATTAGAATTCAGTGAGCCAGGACCAAATCCACAAGACCGCTTTGAGCCAAATAGGCTGAAGCGGTCTTTTATTATTAATGTAAACATATAATTAATTATCATTTAACAATAATTTTTTATTGACATACTATATTTTGCATGTTACACTGTACTTAATCAAGTAGGAGGTGTATTTACATGCGTTCAGAAGAGTACTTACAAAAATACCACGGTGTTACTAAATTTTTACGGATTTTGGCCCAGATATCTTTTTGGTTAGTGGTTGTGTTAGGGGCGGCGTCACTTGCGTTAGGTGTAGCAACGCTCTTTATGAGCAGTGACAGTTTTACTTTCAATTTTTTGGATAATATTCGTTTATCCATGGATGGAGTTTTACAATTTGATTTATCCTTGGCCAATATTACGGCCACCACTAAAAAAGAAATTATCACAACCATCCTCTTTGCTCTGAGTAGCTTCGCCATCATATATGGCTTGATTATTTCTCAACTTACGTCATTTTTAAAGACGGTGGAAAACGGGATGCCCTTTGCCAGTGCCAATGTAAAAAGGTTAAACATGATTGGTATCCTCTTTATCGTTGGTTCCTTTATCATTAATACGGTGTACGGTCTTGTGGCGAATAAGATTATCCATGCCTTAGGCATATCCACACTATCGGTGAATCTACAAAGTGACGCCAACATGCTTTTTATGGGCATCATCATCATCATCCTCGCTGGTATCTTCCGCTACGGCAGCTACCTACAAGATGAGTATGATGCGACGATTTAAGGAGGAGTAAACGATGGCTATTATCTTACGCTTAGACCGCATGTTAGCGGATAGAAAAATGCAACAAAATGATCTGGCTGAAAAAGTTGGCATCAGTGTGGTTAATTTATCAAACATTAAAACAGGGAAAGTAAAAGCCATTCGCTTCTCCACACTAGATGCCATCTGTCGGGAATTAAAATGTCAACCCGGTGATATTCTAGAATACCAAGCAGAATAATTGAAAGGCGGCCTTTCTCCAAAAAAATATTGACATGCACAGCATGCAGAACATATAATTGGGTTTAAATATACAATGCAAACGCGATGATGAAGGAAAGTAAGCGGAGTTATCTTGCTAGGGAGAGCTTGTCCTAGACTGAAAGCAGGCTCGAAGAAAAACCGTTGAAGTTCCCTTTTGAGTACGCTCGCTGAAAAGCAATTATTGCGGTAGGCGGGAGCGGAATTCCACCGTTAAAAGGATAGGATATAGTTTTTTGTATCTGATAATGAGTGCGCATTTCTTTACTTATATGCGAACCAGGGTGGTAACACGGAATAGCCATAACAGCCTTTCGTCCCTTCAAAGGGGGTGAAAGGTTTTTTCTTGTCTTCCAAAACAGGTGTTCGTGGATATAACAGTCAACGAAAGGTAGGTGACGAAAATGTGGGGACTACCCGATCCATCAGTATGGCTTGCTTATTTATTATCGATCTGCAGCACAGTTTTATGTGTTGTTTATGGGCTCCTAAATTGGAACAAAGACGACAGCAAAGAAGGGGGTAATAAAAAATGAATTACATCATCATCAGTTTTTCCTTCTATATCTTAATGGTAGTAGTGCTTTCTTATCTTGGATTCAAGGGGACAAAAAGTACCAGTGATTATCTTTTAGCCGGCAAGCAAATGCACCCTGTGGTGATGGCCTTATCCTATGGTACCTCCTTCATCAGCACGTCTGCCATCATCGGGTTCGGAGGCGCTGCAGGGCAATTTGGCATGGGCCTTTTATGGCTTACTGTATTAAATATCGCTGTAGGCGTCTTTATTGCCTTTGTTGTCTTTGGCAAGAAAACCCGGGAGATCGGGCATAAGCTTGGCACAAACACCATGCCGGAATTGTTTGCGCTGCGTTTTGATTCCAGATTCATGCAAGGTTATGCAGGTGTACTAATTTTTTTATTCATGCCGATTTATGCTTCCGCAGTACTCAAAGGCATTGTGGACTACGTCTCACAATATGTTGGCGTTAGCTTTAACGCTGTACTAATCATCCTAGGGTTATTAGCTGCAGTAATTGTAGTCTTCGGCGGGCTAAAGGGCATCATGTATGCCGATGCCTTTCAAGGTGCCATTATGTTTGCCGGCATGGCATTCCTCATTATTTACACCTATTCTTTGCTGGGAGGCGTTGAAGCGGCGCATGCGGCACTTGTGCAATTGCCGCAAATGCCCGGGGTGGGGGAACAGACGGCTAATCTGGCAAGCGGCGGGTTTATGGGATGGACATCCATGCCAAAAACAGGAACTCCTGTCTGGTGGAACATCGTCTCTACGTTGGTGGCAGGCGTTGGTATCGGCGTGTTGGCACAACCGCAGCTGAGCGTAAAATTTATGACAGTTAAAAGTGGTAAGGAACTCAACCGTGCAGTGCTCTCAGGAGGTATTTTTACGCTTTTTATGACGGGTGTAGCATTTACAATTGGAGCACTATCCAATGTAGCATTTTATAAAAATACAGGAGAAATAGCCATCGTTGCTGCTGGAGCTAATGACAGCATTATACCAGCCTTCATCAAGTCTTTCTTACCGGAATGGTTTGGCGGAATTTTTCTCGTTGTATTACTGGCAGCAGGCATTTCCACGCTGAATGCATTATGTCATACCATGGGGACAGCACTTGGGTATGACTTCTTAAAAAAGTCTTTAAAGATTACAACAAAAACCATTACGCTAACCCGCATATCCATGCTAATTGGGTTGTTAATAAGCATAGTTTTGGCGTGGCTTTCCAGCAAATTGGATGTCAGTATGGCAATTATTGCCACAGGAACATCCTTATTTTTCGGTTTATGTGCTGCCACTTTTTTGCCCACCTATATTGCAACGCTTTATCTCAATAAATTCCCTAAGACGGCTGCCATTGCCAGCATGATCACCGGTTCGGCAACAAGCCTATTCTGGCTGTTCTTTGTTCAGGAAAAAACAGCAGCGAGTCTACAGCTATGTAAATTAATCTTTAATACCACCTCAATCGTAAAGGGTACGCCCCTGAGTATTTTCTCCATGGTGGATGCTATTATTATCGCACTTCCGCTTTCTATCATCGCGGCGCTAGCAACATGGGCTTGCATCGGTAATGCCAAAGAAACAGCAATAAAGCCTGCACTTGAATGCCAGTAGCAGCACCCTCGGCGCTGTGGTAGCAATGACGGTGAAAAAGTAGTCATATCAAGACAGACGATTTACTTACCTAGAAACACAAAGTGGTGACAGGCAGTATGAGCTACTCCCTGTCACCACTTATTGTTCCTTGCTTAAGCGGTTTTCTCTTTTTTGTAGGCGACCATTTCGGCTTGCATGATTTCGCCAAGAATGGCAATACCTTCGATGATTTTATCGGGGGCAGCTTCAGAGAAGGAGAAACGTGCTGTGTTTTCGCCCTTGCCGTTAACAAAGAAGCCCGCACCATCCACAAAAGCGACTTTACGCTCGATGGATTTGAGTAACAGTTGGCGCGCGGTCATCCCATCAGGGAGTGTAACCCAGATGAAGAAACCGCCTTTTGGATGTGTCCACGTAACATCTGCAGGAAAATTCTTTTCCATGCAAGATAACATTAAGTCACGTCTTGCTTTATAACGTGAAATCAAGGAAGAAACATGTAATTCAATATAGCCACTGGCAGCAAAGCGATACGCCATGCGTTGACCCAGCGAGTTGGAGCAAAGATCGGTGGAACCCTTCGCACAAGCTACCTTTTGAATTAATTCGGGCTCCGCCAGCATCCAACCGACACGAATACCAGGTGAAAATGTTTTGGAAAAGGACCCGAGGTAAATAACGCGTCCGTCGGTGTCCATGGAACGCATGCTCTGGACGGCTTGCCCTTCGAAACGAATTTCACCATAAGGATTATCTTCTACGATGAGGAAGTTGTACTCACGAGCCAGAGCCAGCATTTTTATTCGTCGTGCTAGATTCATGGTACAGCCCGTGGGGTTTTGAAAGTTCGGTACTAAATAAATAAATTTAGGCGTACGACCTTCGCTGTGTAGTTTACGTAAGCGTGCTGCCAAGAGGTCTACGCGAATGCCATCATCATCAACGGGGATGGAAATACGGTCGGCTTCGTAGTTGTAAATGGCGCCTAATCCACCCACATACCCTGGTTCTTCAACAATTACGACATCACCTGGGTTAACAAACACCTTACTAATTAAATCCATGCCTTGCTGCGAACCATTGGTGATAATGATATGTTCAGCTGTGCAGGGAGAGCCTTCACGAGTCATTTTCTCAGCAAGATACTGGCGCAACTCCAAATTGCCTTCCGTGGGACCATACTGCAGGGCAAATTTCCCTTCTTCGGCAATTAAATCCCGCAACACTTCCGTTACTTTTTCCATGGGGAAAAAATCAGCACTAGGGAACCCGCCCGCAAAGGACATCACATCCGGTTGCTCTGTCAGCTTAAAAAATTCTCGTACTGCAGATGTTTTCATACACTGGGCCCGATCGGCATATAGCTGTTCAAAATTCATTCGTTGCACCTCCGCAATTTTTAAAAAGAAGATAATGGCAAAAGAAAACAAAAATCCCGTCTCCGAAAAAACAGAGACGGGATGGATTCCCGTGGTACCACTCTGGTTACCAGACAAATGTCTGATCACTCAAGCCAAGGCTTTCTGGATAACGGCAGCGCCGACCCCACTTACTATAGTTCAGCGGGCAACTCCGGGACGGCTCACCTTTCACGTTAACCGAGGAACCTCTCACCATGCAGTTCCTTCTCTGTCGGTTGATTCGGGCTTCTTTCCCATCATCGTTTTATTTTACTATATGATTTTTTTTCGTAAAGTGTGCAATAAAGTAAACTTGAATGTTATTATAGCAGAGGGAAACGGACAATGCAAGATGTAATTTTTGAATTTTTTGCTAAATGTCGGTAAAATATTGATAGCCGGCTAAAAAGGCTTTTTTATTCGCTGCCAAAAAGCGAGCAGGCACAATGGCTTCGAGAGCCTCTTCAAAACTGGCTAAGGGAAACTGCAAACAGTGTGCTAAAACACCGATTAAGGCAACGTTTGCTGCTTTGGGTTGCCCGCACTCACGTGCTACAGCCAAGGCATTGATGGCATACAGCTTACCTAGCGTGCCCTTTGCCACCATCGTTTGCATGGCCTTTTCAATGTTATGTGGGTATTTTTGTAAGCCCATAATGACAGGGACAGGTTTAATCTCTTGTGTACTGCAAACCATAGTGCCACCACTATGCAGATAGGGCAACCAACGCCATGCTTCTAACTTTTCCGAAGCCATCACGTAGTCTGCCTGCCCTGGCTCAATGAGAGGTGAATGCACTACTTCACCAAAACGAATATAGGTGAGCACGCTGCCGCCACGTTGAGCCATGCCGTGTATTTCTGAAATTTTAAGATCAAAATCATGGGCTTGAATCACATGCGCTAAAATCTTACTGGCCAACACAATTCCTTGGCCCCCGACTCCACCCATCAAAATACTGGTTGTTTTAGGCATCTTGGTCACCTGCCTTTACAATGGCATTGGATCTACAAACCTGAACACAAACGCCACAACCTACACACAAGGAAACATCTATGGACATGGTCTTATTATCTTTAACGATAGCTGGGCAACCCAGCTTCATGCACAGACCACATGAGATGCACCGCTCTGTATCAATGACATAGACCTCTTTGATGCTCTTATCTAAAAGTGCGCATGCACGACGTGCGATAATGACAGATGGTTCCGGCGCGGCTGCTTCTTCGCGAATCACGGCATCCAAGGCAGCAAGGTCATAGGGATCCACCTCGCGCACCCGTTTAACGCCCAGTGCACGGCAGATAGCACCTATATCCAGTGCCACTGTGGGATTCCCCTTTAAGGTAGAACCAGTGCCAGGATGATGCTGGTGGCCTGTCATAGCCGTGATGCGGTTATCTAGCACCATCGTTAATGTGGTCCCTTGGTTGTAGACCACGTCCGCCAAACCCGTCATACCGGAATGGAAGAAAGTTGAATCGCCGATGACTGCAGCCACTTTCCCTTTTAAGGCAGGATTGCCCTTTTCAAAGCCTAGCCCCGTGGAGATGCTCGCGCCCATGCAAATGCAGGTATCCATGGCATCAAGTGGTTGCAGCGCCCCTAGCGTATAGCAACCAATATCTCCACTGACTACCATCTTTTGCTTATGCAATGTATAGAAGACACTACGGTGCGGGCAACCTGGACACAGCACAGGGGGACGAGCAGGTACCGGCGCTTCACTGTCCATATCTGCGGCCAAGCTCTGCGTTAGCGGCTGTCCGAGAATCTTTTTCGCAATGAGATTGGGTGAAATTTCACCTGTGAGGGGGAACAATCCTTTGCCTTGCACCTCTATCCCCATCACTTTAATTTGTTCCTCCATGAAGGGATCTAACTCTTCCACCACATAGAGTTGATCGACGTTGGCGGCAAATTCTGCTAGCAATTTTGTGGGTAAGGGATAACACATCCCCAACTTCAAAACGGAGGCGTCGGGTAACGCTTCCCGCACCTGTTGATAACAAATGCCGGCACAGATAACGCCAATTTTTTTCTGCCGCCACTCAATGCGATTAAGGGTCGTTTGCTCTGCATATTCGCGTAAAAATTCCAGTCGTTCCTCCACCGCCACATGGCGTGGGCGAGCATAGGCAGGCATCATGACATGCTTACTCATATCCTTTTCATAGGGACGAATGGCAATATCCGCTCGCTCGCGCACGCTCACCAAAGATTGTGCATGGGATATGCGCGTGCTCGTTTTCAACATCACTGGCGTATCAAACTCTTCACTAATCTCAAGTGCCGACTGTACAAAGTCTTTTGCTTCTTGACTATCGGCTGGCTCTAACATGGGAATCTTAGCAAAACGTGCGTACTGCCGACTATCTTGTTCGTTTTGTGAACTATGCATCCCTGGATCATCGGCTGCCACCAGAACGAGGCCGCCGTTAACGCCGATGTAGGAAAAGGTCATTAACGGATCTGTCGCAACATTGACACCCACATGCTTCATGGCCACCAACACGCGGGAGCCAGCTAAAGCAGCGCCAATCCCCACTTCAAGTGCCACCTTTTCATTACTGGACCATTGTGCATCAATTTCGTCATAGGTGGCCACATCCTCTAAAATCTCTGTACTCGGGGTACCGGGATACGCCACTGCGAAATGAACACCGGCTTCATAGGCACCACGGGCAATGGCTTCATTGCCGCTCAGTAACTTCTTCATTGCTATCTGTCCCCCTCCTCTGCCTTACGTGCGTCGATCAATAACCCGCTTCGCTTTACCCATGGTGCGTTCTAATGATTTGGGTTCTACTAGCTTCACACGAGCACTGACGGTTAACACACTCGCTAATTTACTACTAATTTTTCGTTCCACTTCTTCTAGATCCCTAAATGAACCCGTAAATGTATTACGGTTTAATTCCACACGAACTTCCAAATCGTCTAGGTACCGTTTCTTTTTATCCACGACAATTAAATAATGCGGTGCCACTTCCTTAATCTCCATCAACACACTCTCGATTTGCGAAGGAAAGACGTTGACTCCATTAATGATTAACATATCATCCGTCCTGCCCGTGACACGACGCATACGCGCCGTGGTGCGACCACAGGCACAACGCGCCCGTGTAAGCACCGAGATATCTTTGCTTCTATAACGTATGACAGGGAAACCCTCTTTGGTGAGGGTGGTGAAGACCAATTCCCCTTCAGTACCATCCGCTACGACATGTCCCGTTTGGGGATCAATCACTTCCACGAGGAAATGATCTTCATTAATATGCAAGCCTGCTCGCGCAGAACATTCGCCGGCCACTCCGGGGCCTATAATTTCGGTTAAGCCATAATTATCTGTTGCCGTTAGCCCTAAACGCGCCTCTATCTCTAGCCGCATCTGATCTGTCCACGGCTCGGAACCAAACATACCAACCCGCAGAGGTAAGGAGCATGGATCGATTCCCATATCTACCGCCACTTCGGCAAGATAGAGCGCATAGGAAGGCGTAGCAATTAAAACCGTAACACCAAAATCTCGCAGCAACATAATTTGCTTTTCCGTATTGCCCACAGATGCCGGCACCACCGTGGCACCCACCTTTTCCAAACCATAGTGCAAACCAAAGCCCCCGGTAAACAAGCCATACGAAAAACAAACCTGCGCAATATCTTCGGCTCCCACACCAGCCATGGTGGTAATTCGCGCCACCAGTTCTGACCAAATGGCAAGATCATTGCTTGTATACCCAGCAACAATAGGCTTGCCGGTAGTACCAGAGGAAGCGTGTACGCGCACAATGTCTTTCATGGGGCGTGCAAACAAGCCAAAGGGATAGTTATCGCGCAGTGCATCTTTTGTGGTAAAGGGAAAATGCTGCAAATCCTCAATGGATTGCACTTGCGAGGGGTGCAGACCCTGGCGCTCAAAAAGCGCACGATAAAACGGTACTGTTTCATACACAGACGCTATTGTATTCTGTAATCGTGATAACTGTAGCGTCGTCAGCGCTTCTCCACTTATCGTCTCTTGCTTCGGGTCCCAGATCATTTTTCTCCCCCCACGACTTTGCTACCTGTTTAATGCAGAAATAACTTTTCAATGCTGGTCACATTAGCCACTTGCTAGCTGTAAGTGATATGATTTCCTTACCAGCACTAAAAAACGGCCCGCACGTATGCGGTGCCGTCTCTTCTACAACACTACCGCGCTACAATCTTTTGTGTCCAGTACATGTAACTTTCTATAAAGAGTAGACTGCTTCCCCATCTAACACACGAATTCCCTTCGCCTGTAGCGCCTTTACTGCACCGTCACAATCTTCCACCCGGAAGATGACAAGGGCATCTTGCGATGCATGCCCCACAAAGGCATAAAGGTATTCGATATTAATGCCACCCTGCCCCAAATATTCTAACACATCGGCCAAACCACCGGGACGATCCGGGACATCTACCGCGATCACTTCTGTTTCACTCACCATAAAACCTTCGTCTCGCAAGATGCGATTAGCTTCATTTGGCTTACTGACAATGAGACGTAAAATCCCGAAATCCGTAGTGTCCGCTATCGATAATGCACGAATGTTAATTCCATTAATCCCTAGGGATCGTGTAACATCTGCGAGGCGACCCGATTTATTCTCTAAAAAAACCGAAATCTGTTTAACCTTCACGTGAACCCTCCTTCAGGCACTATCATGTTTTATTCGACAATGCCGCTTGTTTTCCTGCTATTTTGCCCATTGTCTACATAATTCAATAACACGGATACTAACACCACGTATATAAAGCAATTTCGACAAAGAAGGAGAATCTTCCTCTAATTCCACC
>JANKMV010000200.1 GCA_024650095.1 Bacillota bacterium
TGAGCAAGAAAGGGGGCGACTATAAGGCGCAACAATTCTATGCGGGAATATTCTTCGGTAAAGACCTCAAACCCAATAAAGGTTACCACACCAACACCAGCATTAAAAATCAACAGGTAGCCTACAATAACCAGTAACTTGCTTGTTACCACATGATTGCGTGTAACGGGTTTAGCTAGCAAAAATTCTATGGTTTTTTCATTTTCTTCTTTGGCCAAAATGGAAGAGCTTAAAATCACTGCATACATACTGCCAAAGAGAATTATCATTAGGTAGGCCTCCAGCGCATACCACCCCATGGCATCACCCAAACTCAGCTTATCCATACCAAAAGCCTTCATAAAACCTTCGGGATATGCGGAAAGGAGTTCTTCCATCTTGGCAGCATCAGCCGCGAAAGAAGGATAAATAGCCATCATTAAAAAACTGAGAACCGCCAACGCACTCCCCCAGATAATGAGGGCGCGGCGGTTAGATTTTAACTCTCGCAGAAAAATATTCATCTAGTACTCCTCCTTCTCGTAATAGTGCAGGAAGACATCCTCCAAGGTAGGCTCCTCCAACCAGAGGCCGTTAAGCTGATGCTGTCCCAACGCTCGAACGAGTTCGTTAACATCCCCATTAAAAAACATATGGAGTGTGTGGTTTTCTTGACGAGAACTTATGATCCCTGGAATGTTCAGTTTTGGCACCGTTTCGGCAAAATTGATACGGACATTGCGAAACTGGTTATTGCGTAGAGCCTCCATATCTTCAACCTTAATGATACGACCTTCTTTAATAATGGCCACCCTGTGGCACAGTTTTTGCACTTCGCTAAGCACATGAGATGAAAAAAAGATGGTAGTCCCTTTTTTGTTTTCCTCCTGAAGCCGGGTGAAAAATCGCTGCTGCATGAGAGGATCGAGGCCACCGGTGGGTTCATCTAAGATAAGAAGTTTTGGCTCATGAAGTAAAGCTTGGATGATAGCCACTTTTTTCTTATTGCCCAGAGAAAGCGAGTGGATATTTTTTTTGATATCCAATTCAAATAGCTCAATCAATTCTTGTAGGTTTTTGGTGTAATCCTTTTTATAAAAACGCCCAGAATAATGGAGCAATTCCCCTGCACTCATATCATCGTAATAATCGACTTCTCCTGGCAAGTATCCCACTTGTCTTTTAATTAATTCCGTATTTTTTATAGCATCCATACCCAGCACCTTTGCCCAACCGCTGGTAGGGAAGATGAAGTTGAGCAGTATACGTATCATGGTGGACTTGCCCGCACCGTTAGGACCAATAAAACCGAATATTTCTCCTTCCTTTACAGTTAGATCCACATCCATTATGCCCCGTGACTTACCATAATACTTAGTCAGGGCCTTGGTTTCAATAGCGTTCAATGGCCTTTCCCCCTTTGTATGACAATGTTATCGTTCTTCACTCGTCTTTATCATAAGTGAAATTATCCACTCACACAATATAGTAATGTAAAATTTGTCTCAACACTACAAAATATTATTCTACAGTGACCCGATTTTAAATTAGTAAAATCACACTCCCCACATTACCCCACCGTCATCAACAATTGAGTTACATTAGCCACTGACTATTTGCAAATGATATAATTGCCTGACAGTAAAATTGGACTTGAATATTATTGTGCTATGATATAATAATATAGAAGAAGATGGAATTCAATACGAGGAGGAAAAGTTATGGAACAAGTTTATGAGTTTTTGAAAAAGTGTGGGACATATTTTATCGCAACAATGGAGGGTGACCAGCCAAGAGTTCGTCCTTTTGGCACGGTAGATATTTTTGAAAACAAGCTTTATATCCAAACCGGCAAGGTCAAGAACGTATCAAAACAGATAAAAGCAAATCCAAAAATAGAAATGTGCGCCATGGCAGAAGGTAAATGGATTCGCGTCGAAGCAGTTGCTATTGCGGATAATCGCATAGAAGCAGAGCAGCATATGCTAGACGCTTACCCCTCATTGAAAGATAGGTACACCGCTGGTGATGGTAACAATGAGGTTCTTTATCTTAAAGATGTAACAGCAACCATCTCATCTTTTACAGATGCACCAAAAGTAATTAAGTTCTAGAAAAAACTACTGTACCCTATTTATGCTATTTTATGGAGCAAGGAACGGTCAAGACCGTTCCCTACATTTACTTGTTCTGTTATTTACGTTGTCTTCCCACCGAATTTAATAATAGGTGAAATGTACGCTATCCGATACTGGCTACGTAACCGCTTGCCAGTTACAAGCGATATATTCGTTCTCAGTACAAAAAACAGACCCGTTCAGCTTCAAACTGAGTGGGTCTGCTTCTTTTTTTTAATTGTCTTAACCCTCTATTGTAGCAGCAATCACAGCTTTAATATTCTCAAGCGGAGCATGTGGCGGTACTGAACAGCCAGAGGACATAATAAAACCACTATGTCCAAATAAATCTATTAAACCGCGAGCATACTTATAGTTTTCTTCCGGCGTGCCCAATTCCAAGAGAGCCGGCGGAACATCACCAGTAACACACATGTAATCGCCTAATACTTCTTTGATTTTTACAATATCTGTTAAGCTATCCGGATCAAAGATACAAGAGGCTTTCGGAAAATCACGCCAATATGATAAGTTTTCGTCCCATTTTGCATCGTTGTGGAAAAGAACTTTTGTGCCCTCTGCAATGAACGCGTCCGTCGTCTTTTTAATATATGGCCAGACAAACTTTTCGAATTTTTTCATCGAGAGAAACTGGCAACCACCGCGACCATTGCCTGAAAAGACAGAGAGAGGCTTATGCTCACGTATATGCTCCTGTGCAGATGCAATATATTCATCTGCAATGACATCCATCGCGGCAATAACTTTATCCGGCATGCGATACATATCTCTTAAAAATTTAGTTAAGGAACGGGCTGCACTCAAAATTTCAAAAGGCATAATGTACGCAGCTCCAGACATATTAACTAGCCCCAGTTCTTCCTTTACTCTTTTCTGCATTTTTTTCATATATTCGAAATCTGGTTTCAGGTCCTCCTCGCTATAACCCAAGCGGGTCAAGAGCTCTTTGCTGAAGGTACCCCATCCTTTGTTGATAATAGTATCGTAATCGTCTGCAGTCATCATCCCGACTTCGTCATATTGCCAAAGTGCATCGTTAGGGAGTTCGATACCTGGCAGCTTGGTCTTGGCAAACCACATTGCACCACTGGTACGCTTGTTACCACTAAGTGCTGGGGCTGTATCAATTTCTGGAAGCATGGCGTATGAGCGTATAACGGCATCATCAGCCCATTCTGGGCGCAGCACATAATCGGATAACGTAGCTTCAGGCTCCGAATATCTGATGAAACTAGGTCCTCCCAAACTTATGGGAATACGATCTGGTTTCCCCATATCCATTGCTGTTTTAATCCGCTGTAAACGCTGATTGTATAATTCTTCACCTACGGTCATTGTCGTTCCTCCTATCCTTTCACCCAATATATTTTACTCATGATGGTCGTGTTGATGCTCATGATGCGACGTTGTTGTTAAAATCTCTATCTTTCCCTGCTGGCTTGCAGCAATAGCAGAGCCTACCGTCTGAACGATCAACTGCGTTTCATGATGCGGCAAACCATAGACTAGTATATTTAAAGTTAACTGCATTTCTGCAAAACTCGTTGCAGTATTGCCCTTCACTTCAACATCTGCCGGGTAGGCCACGCTTATTTTACTGCCACGGATATACCCGCCAGGAGATAAACGGGCCAAACATTTAATATGACCTAAAACACGTTTATCTCCTGCTGTGCAAGCCAGGCCCAGTTGCTCCAAGAACTGCAACAATAATGCCTGCCAATCTTCTAAAGGCTGCTCCTGGTGAAAATACCAGCGCAGGCTACCAGCATAAGGCTCTAACCCTAGTCCTTCCATGGCAGAATCTCCTTCAATAGATCTGAGTCAATTCCTTGGCGTGCAGAAACTAACAAGAGCTTTGCATCAGGATTAACCTCGGTTGCAATACGTTGTACATCCTCGAGCTGCTCAGCTGTGGCCAGATCTGCTTTATTGGCAAATAGCACATTGGCGTTAGCAATCTGCGTTACAATTAACGGTGTAACTACCTCATAAAGCTCGGGCAGACGTAAGGGATCAAGCAAAGTAACGGTATAGATAGACTCTAGTGGACGTCCCTTATAATATACTAGTGTACGCAGGATACTTTCAGGATCTGCAGCTCCTGATGGCTCCATGAGTATTAAATCAACCGCATACTCCTGATCCAGCTTTTCCAACGTCGGCACCAAATCAGCAGCAAGAGTACAACAGATACACCCATTGGACATCTCCCAGACATCTAAATCAAGCTCTCGCATCAGTTGGCCATCAATGCCTATCTCACCAATCTCATTGACTAGCATGGCTACTTTTCGCCCCTGCCGAATGCATTCTGTCGCCACTTGAATGGAAAAAGTAGTTTTACCTGTCCCTAAAAATCCTGCGATCAATAGTAAGTGCATTGTCCATCCCTACTTCCGTGTAACGCAATTATTGTTTATGCAACCGCTTCAGCCATTAAACGGTTACAAAGCGCCACTGCATCAAGAGCACCATTACCGAATCCATCCGCTCCCACATACTGACAAACGGCTTCTGTTACAGGAGCCCCCCCTATCATTACTTTAACATCTAACCCGGCTTCTTTAAGAGCTTCTACAGCCTCTTTCATCGGGGGAAAAGCGACGGTCAATAAGCCGGAGATACCTACAACATCAGCGCCTGTTTCTTTAGTAACCTCTACAAAACGAGCCACAGGCACATCAACACCCAAATCTGTCACTTCATAACCTGCACT
>JANKMV010000201.1 GCA_024650095.1 Bacillota bacterium
CGATTTGGTGCCAAATCTGGATTTGGTGGTCATATACTGTCGTTTGTGCTTGGTAGTTTGTCAGCAGGCCCCATCTACGCGGCCTTCCCCATTAGTAAAGCATTGTTAGGCAAAGGTGCCAGTGTTACAAATATTGTGATTATTATAAGTTCCTGGGCCGTGATTAAGGTGCCCATGTTAGCAAACGAAGCCAAGTTTCTCGGACCCAAATTTATGCTGACACGGTGGTTGTTAACCGTTGTGGCTATCTTTATCATGGCAAAGCTCGCAGCTGTGATCATGAAAAATGATAAGATGCAAAGTAGTGTCACCGGCACCTTCGAGTCACTTGTAATTAAAAAGGATTACTGTGTAGGCTGTTGTTTATGTACCAAACTGCTACCTGGTACTTATGAAATGAAGAATAACAAAGCCACAGTTATTGCTCTGCCTGCAAATCCAGAATTCCTGGATTTAATACATCAATCTGTACAACAATGTCCAACTCAGGCAATCGTTTTTACTCCCACCGCCAGTGAGAATTACTAAATGTTATCTGCGCGTAACTGTTAGCTCTAAATCATTTTTTCCTAGGGGGGTTGTCAAGAACCCTAATTATGAGGATAATGGATTCAGATCATAAAAAATTTCCCACGAGCAGTTAGAACATTATTAAATTAAGACAGCACAACCTATACTGTTGCGCACTGAGGTGTACTTATAATGAAAGCAATTCCTCTCCCCTTACTGAATACGGCAAAACTACTTGGCATCATTGCAGCAACATTAGTGGTGTTGTATGTATCATCACTACTTTTCACTTTTGTGGCACCCTTTGTGGTGGCGTACTTATTTGCCATGTTTATTAATCCTCTGGTTGAGTGGATGTCTAAAAAACGCAAATTCTCTCTGTCGCGCCCGCTTGCGGCATTCGTAACCACCATGGCCGTGGTATTTATCGTTTTCTCGTCTGTTATTCTCTTAGGCGGTTTGTTGATAAGTCAAGCGACTGCTATTGTTACTTCCCTGCCAAAGACTTTTCCCAGTCTACAAGAAAATTTAACGGTATTTATTACTCAGCTTGGTCAACGTATGAGTATTCTACCAGATCAATTGCTGCAGGGGTTGCAGAGTGTCATTGCAGAACTGGGAACAGTGATCTCATCCTATACTGCAGACGCAGCGCTTTTTGTCTTTGACTCTGCTTCATCGCTGGCGCTATTATTTTTGTTTGTTATTATCACCGTACTTGCCACTTACTTTTTTTCTAAGGATTATCTCATAATCCAAGCAACTGTACGAGAACAAGTTCCTGCTTCTTGGCGGAAACAATATCGGGTTGTAAAATGTGATATACTGGCGGCACTTCTGGGGTATTTAAAGGCGACCCTGATTTTTAGTGCTGTTTCCTTTGCACAACTTCTACTAGGTTTTTACTTTTTGAAAGTTCAATATGCCTTTATTCTTGCCATCATTATTGCTGTCTTTGATGCTCTTCCAGCTCTAGGTACTGGGCTGTTTCTCATACCATGGTCACTATATGCGCTCATTACGGGTGATCATACACTTGCTGCTGGTTTACTGGTCCTTAATGTGTTGGTCGTCGCTGTGCGCCAATTGATAAGTCCTAAAGTTTTAGGTGAACAATTTGGTATCCACCCAATTTCAACAATGGCTGCCATGTATATAGGATTGAAAGTCCTTGGTGTAGTGGGACTTATCCTGGGTCCCATCATTTTGCTCATTCTAAAAAGTATTTTGGGCTATTACATTCAAGACCGTAGTTTTAAAGAGGTTATCTTTGGTACTAGCAATGTCCAAACACCTAAAGATGTTAAGACAGACTCATCGCCAATGGAGTAGGAGAAACGTATGGACAATGATAACAATTACTGGGACACTCCCATCAGTGACAAGACGAGAAGCGAATTAGACGAAGATTTAATTGAAAAATTGAACACGATGCCTGAAGAGCTGCCGGAACCCAAAAAAACTGTCAACAATCTTTATAAAATTGTGGCTATAATTAGCGTCTTTTTGTTTCTCTTCTTGGCGTCTAACCAGCTGATTTCTTTTTTTAAATTGCCTTCGCTGGATTTCATTGATCGTTCCAGAGAGCTGAGGCAAGATGGTGTACTACAAGAGCTAAGGGCGGCGGTGGTTGAGGTTACGGTGGGTAATGCACGGGGAACGGGTTTTAATATTGATCCAAACGGTGTCATTGTTACCAACTATCATGTGATAGATCATGAGGGTGAGATAACGATCCATTTTCCCCAAGGGCGTCCTTATGTGGGAACCATCACCGCTCGCTTTCCCGAAGTTGATTTAGTGATGATAAGCATAGCGGGAGAGGGTCTGCCTGTTCTGCCCACGACAACGGTAGCAGAACCACAAGCGGGAGATGCCGTTACTATTATTGGTCATCCATTAGGGTATTCGCATATCATAGTAGAGGGAGAAGTAGTGGGGACCACCACACTTGCTGGTTGGGATGCTCCCGTCCTGGTGATTTCTGCACCCATATATAAAGGGAGTAGTGGGAGTCCGGTCATAGACAGTACGGGGAAGGTGATCGCCGTTATTTTTGCCACCTCAACCATGGAAGCAGTGGAGGAGGAGATTATCGGCTTTGCAATACCTATACATTATGTTTATGAGTAGGCATCCAAATGCCAACGTTTTGTACGGAAACGCCATTACATTAAAGGAGTGAAAATAAGATGAAGCCAAAACTAATTGTCATTTTGTCAGTAATACTACTGTTTTTAATTATCCTGGCACAGAACACCAATGTTATAACTTTTAGCGTATTATTTTGGAAAATCACCATGAGTAGTTTTTTGCTGATTGGTTTTTCGGTATTAACGGGCTTTATTCTTGGTTACGTTACTTTTTTGCTGACGAGAAAGCAATAAAATCCTATGGGTTACATCACGGGCTCGCCATAAATGGGTATCACACGAGTCCAGCCCTTCATTTTCCCGTACTTCAGGTATTTATCGTAATACTCTAGTTCTGCGCTTAGAAGTTCAGTCCAGAGCTTACGTAAACCGTCGTTTCTGATCGTCTCAATGATGGCGCGAACATGTGTGTCTAGTGCGTTTAGCAACCAGCCTAAAAGATTATTGTACATAAATTGATCCTTGATTGTTTCAGGATCAATGGGGGACATTACCTGTGTTGCGGGCCTGTTGGGTAGTGTAACGTTAAGCTCGAGCGCTAACTGTTCAAGCTGATTGACCTGTTTTGTAATAACATATAAACCATGTTGCAAGATGGCTTTAAACTCGGTGTCATGAGCAAAACTAACGAATAATCCGATTAGCTCAATTTGATCATAGCGTAAACTGATAATATCCCAAATATGAAACGCCTCAGCCGTGGAAAGCTGTTCTTTTTTATGGGGAAGGGCCGTTTTATAAACAGGTTGTGATTCCTCCCACCCTTTTATCTTGCCAAACTTATAGAGGATTTCAAAGTCTTTAAAATGGGTTGTTAAATCTCGGATGATTGTATCACGTAAATGATCATTGGTACTACTGGTCCTAACTGCATGTATCAGAGACATTAATTCTGCCATGAGATCATGGTATATTTTTTTGTAAATATATTCATCAGAAATTTCATTGATGCTGGCTGCGAATTTAGTATCTAGAGGTGGCTTGCCAGGCATGCTGATATTGAATTTTTTTGCCTCTTCTTCCAGAATAGTAACTTGACTCTCAAAGTGTTTTAGAAACCTGTTTAAAACGGCAGTCCACTCCCGATCATGGACAAAGTTTTTGAAAACCTGTACTGTTTGAGCACTAACATATCTGGCGCGTAATAAGTTAAAAATATTAAATGCTTCCTGTATATCAATTTGTTCTTTCCCACCACGGGTTCTTTTAAAGATCGATATTGGAGACAACTAATATCACTCCCTAATGTAGTTGCTTTTTATGCTGGCAAGGAAGACATATCACCTGCGGTAGCAAGTGGCTAAATGTAACATTATTGAAAAGCGCGCGCTAATGGAACTGAATAAGCGCGCCCTTCTTATTATCAGTAAAGCTGTAGTTGCGTATACAGAAAAAAATAAAGTTTTCACTTGCACGCAACCAAATGTAACAGCTCAAATGTAGGAAGCGGTCAAGAATAATTTCCTACGTCGAAAATTATTTTCTATCCCAGCAAAAGTAATCAAATATAGCAGCCCAAATGTAGGGAACGGTCTTGACCGTTCCGCCTAGCAACATTGTCATCCATGGTGGTTCTAGCAGTAACTCTGATAAAAGAAGAAAAAATGCATAAGGAAACGGGCCATAGTGATGCATACCGTTTCCTTTTTAGGAGTCGCTAGATAATTATGTGCGCAGGGGTGCGTCCTTAAATATCGGTTTTCTCACCAGCACGGAATGGTCAAGACCATTCCCTACACTATCACAGCAAAAATGGTATGCTCCATCTACCAGTGTAGGCATCGGTCAAATCCATACACAGCATCAAATCATTTGCTCCCCCAAAATGCAGGAGATTTTTTTAACGTTATATTAATGGTCCCAAGGAGAAGTTGCAGTACAATTGATACATGGATGTTTTAAAGGAGTGGTAACGATGATTCTCTTCGGTCAACCTATTTTTATCTGGTTTGGGATGTTGGCTTTTCTATTTATCATTTCCGCTGTGTCGGCTGTGTATCTTGGTCGAAAATATAAACAGATCGCACGCGGACGCTGGCACCAAAAACTTGCCCGCTTTGGTGTTGGTTTTATGCTCATTCATGCTGTCCTAGCCTTTATGAGAATTTTTTTAAATATCTACATATAAATGTACTACCATGTCAACCACACATTATTCGAAACACCTTATTGT
>JANKMV010000202.1 GCA_024650095.1 Bacillota bacterium
GATTTGGAATTGGAAACGGCAATGCAAAAAATAAATAAAGAAATAGGAGGAGAACTAAATGGAAAAAAGATCTGGAGTTACAAATAGCGAAACACTGGCATATGCTTTGCCTGGTGCTGTTTCGGCCATGGTACACGGGCCAGCAATGCAGTACGGAATGATGTTTATGACCGATTATTTAGGCATTGGCGCTGCCGCTATGGGCACAGCAATGCTTGTCGCAAAATTGCTCGACTATGTCGTGTCCATCTTTGCCGGCAGCATTATTGAGAAAACTCCCAGCAAGAAACACGGCAAGTACGCTTTATGGATGAGACTGACGACTTACTCGTTATTTTTCGGTGCATTGATGCAGCTCGTTAATACCACAGGGTTCATTTCTTCACCATTGGTAAGATTGCTTTTCGTCTCCATCTTCTACTGCATGCTGCACTTTGGAATGAATTTCCGCGCAACATCCCAGGGCGGTATTTTGCAAAAGATGGCGGGCACTTCAATGGAAGACAGAAAACGCCTAAATGCTCGTCAGGCTCAAATAGGTGCTGCTGTTACCATTATATCAGGGGCGACAACAATTCCACTGATTCAATATTTCGGAAAGCAGTTTGGCGAAGCGAACGGCTATGCTGTTATGGTTCTTACATTCGGTATTATATTCTTGGGGCTCAGCTGGTTTTTTCTTTTCCCGGTTATGAAAAAATACGATTTACCCAGAGAGCAAGCCGAGGTTAAAAATGCTCCCAAGGTTGGTGAGATGTTCAAATCCATTATTATGAACAAACAGATGGTCGTCATGTTTTTATTGACGACGGCAACAACTGTCGGAGGACAGATATATTCCCCGCTGCTGGCGTATTATTTTAGAGTCGTTACAGGGCAGTTCTCGGTAATGGCCCTGCTGCTAACAATTCGAGGCATAGTGGCATTTTTATTCAGCCTTGTCGCACCGTCTATAGCCAGGAAAGTTGGCAAGAAGGGCGCGCTTGTCTTAGGTTCAGTTCTTTCAGTCTTTTCCTTTCTTGGCATGTGGCTTGTTGGGCTTAACAACCTCTGGGCTATGGTTGTATTTGCTTGCCTGATTCAAGGCGCCCTATCGATTAACGCGTGCTTTAGGTATAACTATTTCCTAGATTGCGGCGAGTACGGTTACTACACCACAGGTCAGGACAACAGAACCATGGCGCTGACCGTTATGAACTGGCCGATTAAAATCGGGTTTATTGCCGGAGGTTCGGCGGTAGGCTACGGTCTTGCTCTGATCGGCTACAGTGCCGGTATGGAAGTTACATCAGTATTTGCGAGTAAGTTTATGATGCTATTCGGGCTTTTCCCGGCGGTGTTATACGCGATTACGCTTATTTTTGCGGTATTTGCTTACAAGCTTACGGACGAACAGGCTGAATTTTACGCGGAAGAAAACAATAAAAGAGAAGCTGCTCTTAAACTGACTTAATATTACATTATAGCCGATGCAATTTTCATTGACGCAATAAGGAGCGCAACATTGGTTTGCCGACTACTCCTTTTCTGATTTGTCGGTCGGGAAAGATTCAGGAGGCAGATCCAAGCGCCTGCCGCTAGTATGAACTGAAACAAAAAAAGACTTAGATATGAGGCACTGTGAAACCGCAGTGCCTTTTTATTGTATGGTTGGGACTCACGTGATTTGTTTTTGGACCATGGTATCTCTTTTTGATATCCTCTCAAGCCAGGTTGAGACATTCGTGTTGATAAAATAGAAAATTGCAATAAAATGAATATATCAGAGACAGGCGCTAAGACGCAGAGCCGATAGCCTTGAGTTACATCAGTGTTATCGGCTCTTTATTTATTGAGGAGGAAAAGAAGATGAATAAATGTATCATTCAAATTGAAGGAGTAAGATAATCAAAAGGAAATAGAAGTATGTTGGCGAATGAGAATATAACAGAAAGCAATCTTGCTATAATTTAGTATCTCGTCGTGATTTGGTTGAGAATCTTACAGGCTGAAGTGTACATCAGAATTATAAAGATATGATGAATGGTGCTATAAAGAAGATACGATGAATTGGGGACATTATCAATAACTCCAGCGGTAACTTGTCTGCAGAGAGTTTGTAGAAAGAATTCCAGGGGATGCCGCTACATGCTATAAAAATAACTGGTGGTGTACAGGAAGATAGATTAGCTGAGGCTGTGAAGGGAAGCAGAGTCATATAGCAGGGAATCCCTAGCAAATATAGAACAATCGTGCGAGTGGGGATAGTATGGTAATGGTTCGTAAGGAATCAATTGTTTCAAACATAGTACATTGACATAATTAAACGTGGATAGAAAAATTAAACAGCAATTTAAATATAATGGAGGCAATTTATGAAAATGCAGCAGGGAGAAAAAAAGAGAACAGTGAAAATTGTTGGCTTACGTCTTGCAGGATTTATTCTGATTTTTTCAATCGTTTCTATGGTCATAGTGATGTTTATTTACAATGGACAATTTCCCAGATATGAAAGACATGATACGACGGTTACAGTAAATTTGAGGTATGAAGATCTTGAAGCGCACTTTCCAAGAAGTTTGGTGAGTTTCAATTCTGGCAATAACCGCTTGCAAGGATATGTGTATGGCTCAAATCAAGATCAAGGGCTTGTGGTCGTAGCTCATGGTCTTGGAGGGGGTGCAGATAGCTACCTGCCTCAAATCACGTATTTTGTTGATCGAGGGTGGCGTGTTTTTGCCTATGATGCTACTGGTAGTTTTGACAGTGAAGGTAAGACAACAAAGGGCTTCCCACAAGCGCTGATCGATTTGGATGCAGCATTGACATATATAAACACACAGGAGGAATTTGCAACTCTGCCAACTCTATTATTTGGTCATAGCTGGGGAGGTTACGCAGTCGCTAATATACTGCACTACGATTATGAAATCGCGGGTGTTGCCACAGTATCTGCTGCAAATAGTCCGATGGAAATGATAATGGAGCAAGGTCGGAGCATGATGGGTGGCTTTATTAACTCACAATACCCATATTTATGGTTATATCAAAGTATTCTCTTTGGTAAAACCGCTTCTCTAAATGCGCTCGATGCCATCAATGGAGCAGATGTTCCGGTTCTTATAATACACGGCACAGAAGATGAGTCGGTTGCTTATGAGGGCAGCTCCATTATTTCGAATGTAGATGTCATGACCAATCCTAATATCAGAACTATTTCGCTAAGTGAGCCTGGGCGAAGTGGGCATAACGATTTATTTCGTTCCCATGCCGGCATGGATTATATTGATGAAGTTAATATTGAATATCGAAAACTTTATGATCGTTATGAACAGAACATCCCATATGAAGTCAAACAAGGTTTTTATGCAGAGCTAGATCGAGCGTTAGCCCAAGACATAAATCGAGAATTGATGGATGAGATTCATGCGTTTTTCCTAGAGAGTATGAAGAAAAAAAGACACAGTAAAGTGCAGTAGATACAGAAAAAGCAGAGTACAAGGAAATCACACCGTTAACTACAGCTGTTGATACCCACAGGTATGACCAACTGTTACAGGGGGGGTGAGTGATAGAGTATGGAGGAAACAAGATAATGGAGTATGAAAAGAGTTTAGATGTTTTAGGAGAATTGTTCAGCAAAGATTTTACATTTGTTTTGGCAACCGTAAAGGATAATCTGCCGTCATTAAGAGTGGTTGATACTTATTATGGAAACGGTGCTTTTTGGATTGTTACTTATGCAAAATCCAATAAAGTGGAAGAAATAGAGAATAATCCGAATGTTGCATTGTGCAATAACTTTCATAGATTCAAGGGGCAAGCATATAAATATGTAGCTCTTAACATTGCAGGACTTGATTTAACAACATCAACTGCAACAGAACAATTGATGTTACTTGGAACATTTGGTATATCAAACTGGATAACTGGTGTTGTCTTTATTTTGATTGGACTAAAAGCAAAACATATCTCAATTCACATCATAGGACTTATCCCGGTGGCATATGGACTTAGCATGATTGCTATTAAAATGAACATGGCAGGTTATGCGAAAACGAGTGCAGACTGGGGTGGTATGAATATGATGGTTGCATATTTAATTTTTTGTGGGATTACTTTTATCGCTGGCGTTAGTATGATTATAGTCAGGAACAAAAAGGCAGCTGGCTAAAATAAGTGTAAACATTTTATCTTCTCACCCGATATTCCAGCATGGCTTAATTTTACCTTGTTAATAATCTGCGTTAAAGGATATCCTGTAGATACAACAACTCCGACGACGCCAGAGCCTTCTCAGACGGAACAATTGTATTGCGAGTACAATCGGTTTGCTTTTTTATGCGAGAGCTTCGCCCGTCTATGACCACTTTATGAGTATATTTCCTTTTCTTCGCTGGAATCTGATGCGAAAAAAAAGAGACAATGCGCATCATCGAGGGGGTGCAAAAATGTTTAGTGATACGATGGGAGCTTTTGAAAATTACCGTAATGTCAATTATTCTGGTAACGTTGAGGGGTATGTCCCTACACGAGCAATGACATGAAAGAAGGCCTACAAAAAATAATGCGAATGGAAAGTAGAATTTCATGGAAATAGAGAGGCATTCAATATGGACATAGTAGTGATTGGTGACAGCATTTCATTTGGGTTATATGATGAAAAAGGTGGTTGGGCAAAACGATTGTTTCAGGATAGTACAGAAAAAGAACAAACAATTGATTTTGTAAATCTGTCTTGTCCGGGAGCCACTTCAAAACAGGTGCTTTCTAAACTTAATAGTGCTATAAAAGTGGGTATGCTCCATAAGGAATATACTAAAGTGATTATGGCATATGGTAT
>JANKMV010000203.1:0-1275 GCA_024650095.1 Bacillota bacterium
AAGCAAGGCTAAACCCTACACGTGAATTGTTGTGATGTTTGCAGTTATGAAGCAAGCCCAAGTATAAAACGGTTGAGGCCGTTTGATGCTTGGGCTATTTTTGATTGTTCTATATATTATGCCTTTGTAGGCAGGCATAATATAAAAAAGTGCTTGATAATAATAGGATTGGGGAAACTGTAATATATGTTGGTATATTGGAAACTGTAATGAGGAGGGGAGGTAATTCGTGTGGAAGGGCCGTCAAAGCATGAAGAGTTTTTACTCAATCGGTTGAACCAAAGAGCGGGTCGTCTATTGCAGGAACTAGATAAGTTCAACATTGCGGAGTATATAGAACTGTTAAATAACCCGCGTCGTTTTTTTTGGGTTAACTTTCTTGGCGGTGTGGGGCGTGGCGTAGGTGCTGCCATCGGAGCTACAGTGGTGGCGGCTGTTGTGATTTCCCTGATGCAACGACTTGTGGTTTTAAACCTACCCATAATTGGAGATTATATTGCTGAACTTGTCCATATTGTACAAAATCGTATTTAAGGAGGCTATCTATGGAAACACCATTCATTCGCCACAAGCTTCAACTTGAGCAATTGAAACGGGATCTGTTAGAACAGACTGAATTTACGGAAGGCATACAAGAGCATGAAGGTCTTCGCGATTCAACCCAAGAACTTTCTGTAGTTGATAATCATCCTGCTGATATAGCTAGCGAAAATTATGAACGAGCGAAGGATATTTCCCTCCATGAGAAGAATTTGTTGGTGTTAGAACAGGTAAATGAAGCATTAAAAAAGGTAGAGGTGGGATCATTCGGAGTCTGTGAGAACTGCGGTAAGCCAATTATCGAAGAACGATTAGATGCGGTACCGTATGCTACTTATTGCCTTGATTGCAAAAAGCAAGCGGAGGCTGCTGAGCTTGATTTACCTCGGCCCATTGAAGAGTTAAGCCTTGTTTCACCGTTTGCACGGACATATATGGGGGATAAAGATTATACTGGGTATGATGGTGAGGATGCATGGCAGGATGTGGATCAGTATAATAAATTACCTCATGTCTTTGAGCGTGAAACAGCGGATGAAAGCGATGAAACTATTGGTGCTGTTGAAGATACAGACAGAATTTCTAATGACGAATACAAGAGGCAATTACCAGATTAGATTAAACGCATAACGATACTGTGGCGATAAGTGTTGGGTTACTAATTGCTACGTAGACACCCCTGTGGTAAAATAGAGTACATTATGGATATTATGGGGTGCTGACAGTGACGACAAT
>JANKMV010000203.1:1285-2500 GCA_024650095.1 Bacillota bacterium
CAATATTAGCTATCGCGATTTTACTGTTGTTCGATCAAGGTACAAAGTGGTTTATTACACATACGATGACAGTGAGACAGAGTATCCCTATTATTAAAAATGTTTTTCATATTACATATGTACGAAACCCTGGGGCTGCCTTTTCCCTGCTGGCCAACCGTACTAGCCTGCTGATTGTGGTAGTCGTTATCATAATCATCATTATTATGGTTATTCTCTATCGCCTGCCGGTGGAAGATAAACTCTTGCGAGTGGCGTTGACATTTTTGCTAGCCGGTGCGTTGGGTAATTTAATTGACCGTATTCGCTTTGGCTACGTTATTGATTTTTTAGATTTACGAGTATGGCCAGTTTTTAACGTAGCTGATATAGCGATATTTATTGGCATTGGCCTGCTGTTGCTCGATGTAATCCGTACGCCTAGGGAGAAAGGAATTTGAATGTTCCCAGTCTTATTTCGTATAGGTAGCTTTGAAGTGTACGCGTATGGTGTGACGCTTGCCATCGCTTTTACCGTCGGTGCGTTGAGTCTGGCTCGGCAAGGAAAAGAAGTCGGTCTCCCGGAAGAAAAGCTGTTGGATTTAACGATTTGGATTATGGTGGCAGCTGTAGTTGGCTCCCGCTTACTATATGTATTATTGGAATTACCCGTGTATCTTGCCGATCCACTCGCTGTTTTTAATGTCCGCAGTGGTGGGCTTTCTTTCCATGGCGGTCTCATTGCGGGTGTGGTTGTGGGGTTATGGTTTGCTCGTCGTAACTCACTGCCGCAAGGTAAAGTTGCCGATTTAGTGGCACCGTACCTTGCCTTAGGCTATGCCATTGTGCGCATCGGTTGCCTACTCAATGGCTGTTGCTATGGAAGTCCTACGGATCTTCCTTGGGCACTACCGTCTGCTTATGTCGATAATACATTACGTCACCCCACACAAATCTATGCCTTTCTTGCGGCCTTACTCATTTTTCTTCTTCTACTATATCGCAGAAGAAAAATCCGCTTTGAGGGGCAACTCTTGCTTGAGTTTGTCATGTTTTATAGTATTTATCGTTTCATGGTTGAGTTTTTTAGGGAAGTTAGCTCTTATGTGGGGTTTTTAACCCTTGGCCAGGCCGCAAGTTTGCTTGGAGCCGTTGCTGCGTTTGTGGCCATTCGCGTGTGGCCAACAGGTCTTCCTTCCTTTCTCCAAAAACCTTCGAGGATAGTAATTCGCGTAC
>JANKMV010000203.1:2510-4807 GCA_024650095.1 Bacillota bacterium
AGTATGAAGGTTTTGTTATTTGAAGTGGATAAAGAATTGGCGGGGGAGCGCTTGGACATCGCTGTTACGCGCTTAACACCGGATTTAACACGAGCTCGGGTACAGAAATTAATTGAGAGTGAGATTGTCTTAGTGGAAAAAGTTGTGCGAAAGTCTAATTATCGGGTGCATGAGGGTGAAAACGTGGCAGTTTCCATCCCTGATGTTAAGCCATCCACTGTGCAAGCAGAACCGATCCATTTGGATATTCTGTATGAAGATCACGCTGTGCTGGTGTTGAATAAACCGAAGGGATTGGTGGTGCACCCTGCTGCGGGGCATGCTGATGGCACTCTCGTAAATGCGCTCCTTTATCACTGTAAGGATCTCTCCGGAATTGGTGGAGAAGCGCGTCCCGGTATAGTGCACCGACTTGACAAGGATACATCTGGCGTTTTGGTGGTGGCGAAAAATGACCAAGCCCATTTTTCTTTATCTTCTCAATTTAAAGCACATAGCGTTATCAGGGAATATGTCGCCATTGTACATGGCGAATTCAATGTACGTAAGGGAACCATCGATGCAGCCATTGCTCGTCATCCTCAAGAACGCAAAAAAATGGCGGTGACAAGAAAAGATAAGGGCCGTCGCGCGGTTACCCACTTCGAAGTTCTTGAGAGTTTTAGAGGGTATACATATTTGGTATTACGGTTAGAAACAGGCCGCACGCACCAAATCCGTGTGCACCTTGCTTCTATTCGTCATCCTGTAGTGGGAGACCCCCTCTATGGTTATAAACGGCAAAAAATAAAATTACGCACGCAGGCATTGCACGCAAGATTACTGGGCTTTATCCATCCAGAGACTAATCTTTACATGGAGTTTCGCAGTGATCCACCTGCCGAGTTCCAAAATTTCCTCGCCACCCTACAAGAAAAGTAGGTGAGAGAAAGGGCGTATGTTATGCGCATTAAAAAACAAATCATGGATGGGGATTCCATGCGCCGGGTCATGACTCGGATCGCCCATGAAATTGTGGAATACAACAAGGGTACAGATAATCTTATTTTAGTGGGGATTCGTACACGTGGTGTACCCTTAGCGGAAAGGATCGCGCGCAACATTGGCATTATTGAGAATGTTGCGCCTCCGGTTGGTTTTGTGGACATTACTCTTTACAGAGATGATCTTTCCATATCTACCCAACAACCTACAACGACGGAAACACAGATAAACGTTTCTGTTACTGGAAGTAAAATTGTCTTAGTAGATGATGTTCTTTTTACCGGTCGTACTATCCGTGCGGCCATGGATGCGCTGATGGATTTAGGTCGTCCCGAATCGATTCAGCTAGCTGTTTTAATTGACCGAGGACATCGCGAATTGCCCATTCGTGCCGATTATGTGGGGAAAAACGTACCCACGAGTCACCGGGAAAACATTGCTGTGATGCTAGAAGAAGTGGATGGTGAGTTTGATCAGGTACTGATAACAGAATTGGATAATTAAGCGGTGGTTCTCTTTTTGGCTACGATGTTTCGCATAAAGTGTGCATTCCCGGTAAAAATAAAGGGTAGTTAAGCCATAGCGGGAGTGTTGCTACTTGGAATTGGCGTTATTCTCTCGAACCACATTTATATATTTAGCGGTCCTTGTGGCTATTCGCATCATGGGTAAGCGTGAAGTCGGTCAATTATCAGCGTTTGACCTGGTTGTAGCTATCATGATTGCTGAATTAGCAGCTATGTCCATGGAGCGCATTGATATGCCGCTGCATGAGGCTTTAATACCTATCTTTACGTTGGTACTTTTAGAAATTCTGTTATCGTTTATTAGCTTAAAAAGCCATACCATTCGTGGTTTTGTCGATGGTGCTCCTAGTATAGTGATGGCCAATGGTCAGATTCTCGAGCAGGAATTGCGGAAGCTACGCTATAATGTTTCGGACCTAGTTGGTCAACTACGGGAGAAGGATGTAGCTAATATTGCTGACGTACAGTACGCTGTTTTAGAAACGTCCGGGGAGTTAAGTGTCGTGCTCAAAGGAAATAAGAGACCGGTTACACCAGAGGATTTGGGTCTCCCTACTAAATATGAGGGCATGCCGACACCACTGGTGTTTGATGGACATATTCATTTTAAAAATTTGCGTAATTTACATTTAGACGAAACGTGGCTTTTAGCTGAAGTTCGTAAAAAGGGAATCTCGCACATCGAGGATGTCTTATATGCTAGCCTTGATACCGACAGTAACCTATACGTTAGTGCAAAAGAAAGAGCTACAAAAAGTAAGCCTGCCGGTTAAATTGGTAGGCTTA
>JANKMV010000204.1 GCA_024650095.1 Bacillota bacterium
TTGTGATGGCCAAAGGAGTCCTCTACGCTTACTTCCTATCACTGGTTGTCTTTCTAGTTTTCAGTATGCTGATTCAGTATACAAAACTAACCGAAGCAGTATTACCTTACACAGCGTACGCTACTTCTTTAATTGCTATTTTCATTGGTGCTACGTATGTCACAAAAAAGTTACAGTTTAAAGGATGGCTAAACGGGGGAATTACTGGTCTGATCTATTTACTAGGTCTGGTGATTTTTGCCATGATTTTGCTGCCCGATTTCAGCGTAGACACAAGCTATTTAGCAAAGGTAGTGCTTGCATTTGTAACCGGAGCTGCCGGGGGAATATTTGGTATTAACACGTAAAAAAAAGACCGTATACGGTCTTTTTTTTTACTGGCAGATGATTAACACTTGCAGTTAGCAAGTGGCTAATGTAGCCAGTACTAAAAGCGTGCGTTAATGGAACTGAATAGGGCCCGCTTTCTGACGGTTACGTTTAGAGCCATTTAATTTTCATTTTCTCTCATATTCACTGTAGCGGCAAAAACTGTAATCGGCATCAGCGTTTGATAACAATAATCAAAGCCTTGACGGAGAACATAAACACTCAGCGCCAGCGAGACAATCCCATTGACTACAGGATAACCTCGTAATGCTACTATTTGACCGAAAAGTAGAGCAAGCAGAAAAGAGATCAGGATTGTCGATTGTATTTTACATATATGTAGCCAACGTTTACTGTACAGTTGCCTCATTAGAGTCAACTGAGCATGACTAAATCCCTTAGTAAGTAGTATTGTACAGAGCATAAAAATGTGCAATCTGTCGTAAGTGATCGTTTCCATACTATTTATTACATGCACAGTGAGCATAAAACTACTTATGATCAGGATCACTCCACTTACGCATAGAATTTCCTTAGTATGAGTGCCCGTATGGTGCGGTGCCATAAGTACATTTACGTCATATATGGCACAACTACATAAATATAAAGAGACTGGAAGGAGAAGCATGTGGTTACTGTAACTGCAGACAAAAATGGTTACTGCAAAGAAGAGATTAACGCACATATTTCTTCGCACCCATCGAGTTGGGGAAGGATACACGTTTTCACCTCCGTCATTCTTTAGTTGTATTACTGTATGCACAGAGGAAAAGTCTTGTGCAGTAAAATACCTCTCAAATCTTAGCTTTATCCGCTCAAGTCAGCTATTTGATGGTTGACAGAAAGTTTCTAAATATTATATGATAAATATGGATCGAACTACCTTTTTGTGTATAATTGTACAGAATATTCTGAATTATATAGCTTATCCAATATGCGCAGTATTTCTCTCGAAAGAGGCTAAACATGGTTGTGAAATGGTAAGAGATGGGAGGTTTCTTGGGTGAAGACAAGCTATTGCATAACTGTGACGAAATAGTCTAAACCTAGTAACAATGCAATAATAAAGGAGTGGTAAACGAATGACGAGTGAGCTTCAACAGCTCTATAACGATCGCTTAGGTCGTTATCAGGCGGCCATTGCGCTAGAAACCACCGATCGCGTGCCAACAGCCTTTGCGACGACCTACTTTGCAGAAAAACAATCGGGTTATACCTATCAACAAATTATGTACGACCTACAGATATGGGAAGACATGGAGGTAACCTTTGCCAAGAAGTATCCCGAAGTGGATTTGTTTAGGACGAATCTTTCCTGGTCGCCGAGCTGGGATATTACAAACCATCAACTGTGGAGAGTCCCCGGCCGCGATATCTCACCCACATCCCTACAGCAATTTAATGAACAAGAGTGGATGAAGGCCGATGAGTATCGTCAATTTATTGATGATCCCATTGGTTATCGTATGGATGTGTACCTTCCTCGTATACTTGGTGAATATCAAGACCGTGGCTCTGTCCGCTCTTATATGGCGTTTTTAAAAGCTGGTATGTCACGAAGTGTGTACGGTGCAGCTGCCATGAAGAGGATCACCCGTTTAGAAAAGGAATGCGGTATTCCTCAGGGGACAGCAGGTATGTTTGGTGCTCCTTTCGATATACTTTCTGACACATATCGTGGTTTTAATGGTATCATGAGGGACATGTTTAGGCAGCCTGATGCCGTGTTAGAGGCATGCGAGCACATTTTACAGCAGCAATTAAGTACATCTTGGCAAATGGCTGATCCCCTAAAACGTTATCCCATCTTTATTGCTACACATAAACCTTGTTTTATGTCGCCAAAGCAGTTCGATAAATTCTATTGGCCTACTTTCTATAAAGGTGTTAAGACATTAATCGACGCAGGCTGGAAATTCCGTATCTTCCTAGAAGGTGATTGGGGCGCACACTGGCATCATATGGCAGAGTTTCCCAAGGGTACTGTTCTTTGTGACATTGATAATGAAGCGGATATCTTTGCTGCAAAAGAGAGTTTTGGTTTTCAACAGTGTATAACAGGTGGCATTCCTACCGATATGCTCATTTTAGGCAATCCTGAAGAGATTCGTGCCCGTGTCAAGCTATTATGTGAAACGGTTGGTAAGGATGGTGGCTGGATTCCTAATGGTGGTGGTCATATCCCCGAAGATACAAAACCTGAAAATTTCCGAGCGTTATTAGATGCCGTCTTAGAGTATGGTAAATACTCAGATAACCCCGCACCGCAGCCTACGGTGGGTACTCCTGGAACGAATGGCGTAGTATTCCCCGAACAAGGGATCGTCACCCCCTGGGACGTTATTAAGAAGGAAAACAATTGGAAGATACCTGGTGATGAAGAACTAATTAAATCCTGGTGGGAACGACTTGACAAGATGGCCTACGGTTGGGTTTGCGGTCAATAGAAAGGAGAATATCACATATGACAAATCTTGCAGAAGCACTACGTGATTTAAACGAGGATCTGGTAAATGAACTAGTGGAAGAAAAACTCGCCAATGGTGTAAATCCTATTGATATTATTAAAGAATGTAACGAGGGCATTGTTGCTGTAGGTGAACTGTTTGCTTCTGGTCATTACTATTTAACTGAATTGATGTTCTCTGCCGAAATAATGCAAGTCGTAATGGAAAAACTAGAGCCCATGATTGCGAAAAGTAGTGCGGCTGAGCAAACAATCGGTACCTTTGTCATCGGCACAGTCAGTGGCGATATCCATGATATCGGTAAGAACATTGTTGTTAATTTGCTACGTAGTCACGGCTTTAAAGTTATTGACCTAGGGGTCGACGTGCCTGTGGAAAAATTCGTGGAGATTGTGCGCGAAAGCGGCACCAAGGTTCTTGGCTTAAGCGCCTTATTAAACTCCACATACCCTGAGATGAAGAATGTTATCGAAGCTTTAACAGAAGCAGGTTTACGAGATCAAGTTAAGATCATCATTGGCGGCACCATTACCAGTGAAACTGTACGTGAATTTACCGGCGCAGATGCTTTTGCTACTGAAGCCCTGACAGGAGTCAAATATGCTAAGAGTGTGTATGGGAAGTAGCAGTATGAGGTTGTAAGCATCATTTTATTCTGAAGCCACAAACAGGTCCACCTAGGTAGTCTAGCAACCGAAGGTGGACCCTTCTTAAATTTTCTATATAGACAATAGCCTGCAAGTTACGATATAATTAATTTGTTAAATATTGCTGTTTTTTATTCGTGAACTTTATGCGCATACTAATAACGTTAACGCTCAAGTTGAAGTTTAGAAGAGCGTTTTATATAGATACTATTTTATAAAATATACACATTTTTATGAAGTAAGGGATTAATAATCCATTAGTTGAAATAGCGCATTAAATCTTCTAGTTAGAGGAAATCTGTTAACAAGCTTCTTTTACTAATTTAACTGAAAAACATAAACATAATTTTTAGGCGAATTCAGTTGAACTTATAGTTTTCTAATTCAGAAACTCTATTTGCTAGAAAGATGACGATGCGCTCGCAGAAAGGAGTATGCATTCAATCATGAAAGAATTAGCTAACGCGTTACGCGACTTAAACGAAGATAAGGTACATGAACTGGTGGATGCAAAATTAGCAGAAAAGGTTTCACCTATCGATATCATCAACGAATGTAATGAGGGTATCATGGCCGTTGGTGAACTATTTGCTTCAGAAAAATATTTTCTCACTGAGTTGATGTTTTCTGGAGAGATTATGCAAAGTGTTATGGCCAAGCTTGAGCCATTAATTGCCATTAAAAGTGCAGAGGGGCAAATTGTTGGCACAGTGGTTATCGGTACCGTTGCGGGCGACATCCATGATATAGGTAAGAATATTGTTATTAATTTACTTCGTAGCCATAGATTTAAAGTTATTGATCTTGGTGTCGATGTCCCTACTGAAAAATTCGTAGATATGGTACGGACAAGTGGCACAAAGATTCTTGGCTTGAGTGCGTTATTGAACACAACATACCCTGAAATGAAGAAAGTCATTGATGCCATCGAAACTGCCGGCTTACGTGATCAAGTTAAAATTATCATTGGTGGAACAGTTACCAGTGAAAATGTTCGTGACTTTACAGGTGCAGATGCTTTTGCCAATGATGCCATTACCGGTATCAATTACTGTAAGAGTGTGTACGAAAGTTTCAGTAAGTAACGAGGCGGAAGAAGTAAGAGCTTGCTTGCTGTAAAGTGAACTTCCTTGCCAAGTATAATAAAAGAGCAAGAAAATACCGCTAACGCGGTATTTTTCTTGCTCTGGGCAAAATATTATATGTTTTGCAGAGTGAACAGGAAAGTAGTGCCTCGCGCAGATAATTAAGACATAAAAGAAAGAAGAGATTAACGCACATATTTCTTCGCACCCATCGAGTTGGGGAAGGATAC
>JANKMV010000205.1 GCA_024650095.1 Bacillota bacterium
CTTTTGGCATCCACTCACTGATAAGAATTCCCTGTGGACATTTTTCTTCACAAATCCGACAGGAAATACAAGCAACGGCCCGTGTTTCTTCAGTTAAGAAACGATGATACGTGCCGCGTGCTCCATTGACATCATCAAACATAAAGCCTTCATTGTAGGTCTTAAAATTCCGTGGTATTTCCACATTATTGGGACAAGGCATGCAATATGCACAGCCTGTACAGGGAATAGCTGTCTTCGCTAAGTAGCGCTCGCGCACATCGGCAATGAGCTGATGATCTTGCTCACTAAATGTATTGATACCTGATTTTTCTGCAGATGCGATATTTTGTTGCACCTGTTCCATGGTGGACATACCGCTTAGGATAACGGATACCTCGGGTTGGTCCCACAGCCATTGCAATGCCCAATCAGCTGGGGTCCGTGTTGGATCTGCTGCTTTTAACAATTTCACAATATCATCAGGTGGGGTCACCAGCTTGCCGCCTAATAAAGGTTCCATAATGACAATAGCTAACCCCTTATCCGCAGCATATTTCATGCCCTCGGTCCCTGCTTGATTTTCTATATCCATGTAATTGTACTGAATTTGGCAAAACTCCCACTTATCATACCCGTCAACAATTTCTTTAAACGCTGCCAGGTTATCATGAAAGGAAAAACCTAAATGGCGAATCCGGCCATCCTGTAAGGCAGCTTCTGCTTTTTTCAGTACATCAAACTTCAGCACAACATCTTCCCATGAACGTTTACCTAAACCGTGTAAGAGGTAAAAATCAATATGATCCGTTTGTAACCGTTCCAACTGTTCATTTAAGAACCGCTCAAAATCCGCAGCTTCTTTATACGCTCGAATGGGTGATTTGGTCGCCACTTTTACCTTTTCCCGATACCCATCTTGTAGTGCTTTACCAACAACCACTTCACTTTTACCATTATGATAAGGCCAGGCAGTATCAATATAATTAACACCTTCGTCAATGGCATGGCGAATCATGGCAATTGCTTCATCTTCAACAATGTTGTCACTCATTGGATTTCCATCGACTGTCGGTAAGCGCATTGCACCAAAACCTAAAGCCGAAGCGTGCCAATCTAAACGACCAAATTTTCTGTACTTCATCTTTTCAAGTCCCCCTTTGTTTTATGCTTTCAGTTTTCTACCATTAGACACTTGTTAATAGGCTTGTCTTATCTCATTGAACACGTACCCACATTATACCATACCTGACGCTAATAGAAAAACTATTCGCCTTTTTACACTGATGTATTAATGCATGGCCCTTGAGAGCATATTGAGTAGTAAGAGACATTGCGGGGTCTCCTGTACGCAACCCACTATGTCGATTTTAAACCCGCACCCGTTAAGGGAATAAGATACCGCAAATTATGATTACATTTTCCCTCTGCACAATAATGCCAAAATCCAGCCATCGTAACCGCGGCGGTAAGCTCGACATAAAAACCCTGGCGCGCTAAATATTTCTGTGCAGCTATAATCTTATCTTCCGGTGCAGTCATGATTTTCCCACCTCGTTAGTTTGACAGCTTAACTAAAAACAGCAATCCAGAAACCCTTGCACCGTAAGGTGTGTGAGGGTATTTTTTTTACTAATTGTATCATATTTATGTAGCATAAATTGGAGTAATATGATATAATATAGGTATGTTTAAACTATGAGGTATGGGAGGTTTTTGTATGTATCTCAAAAGACCAGCAATCAGTCGATCGTGGTACACGGCAGGCGGCAGCGGAAGCGCGCTATGGCTTCTTTGCAGAGCACAGCGAGGAGTTTGACCATTATTATGATGAACTTGTACGGTTGCGTACTACCATTGCGCACAAGTTAGGATTTCCGACGTTTACCCCGCTAGGCTATTTGCGTTGCCACCGTTCCGATTACCAGCCGGACATGGTGGACAGCTTCCGTAAAGAAGTGGAGCATCATATTGTGCCGCTTGCGTCTATGCTTCGTGAAGAGCAACGTGCACGTCTAGGACTTGATCAACTTTTCTATTATGACGAGAATCTGTTTTATCCACAAGGGAATCCCTTGCCCACAGGCACTCCAGAGGAAATGATTCAAGCTGCACGCCGTATGTATGCCCAATTGTCCGAGGAGTCGGGTACATTTTTTGATGAGATGGACCAGCGTAAGCTGATGGATTTACTAAGCCGCGCAGGAAAAGCGCCGGGCGGTTACTGTGATTACTTGGCATCTTTCCGTGCACCCTTTATCTTCGCCAATTTTAATGGTACCTCCGGAGATGTGGATGTGTTAACCCATGAGGCAGGACATGCCTTTCAGGTGTGGCTATGCCAGGAAAAGCAAATACCAGAATATCAGTTTGCCACCATGGATGCAGCAGAAATTCCATCCATGGCAATGGAGTTTTTCACCTGGCCTTGGATGGAGCAGTTTTTTGCAGAACAAGCAAGTCGCTATCGTTATGAGCATCTAGTTAGCTCACTGACCTTTTTGCCCTATGGCTGTTTAGTAGATCACTTTCAACATCAAGTATATGCAGAGCCTACGCTGACGCCACAGAAGCGACGTCACATATGGCGTCATTTGGAAGAGAGGTATCTGCCTCACAGAAACTATAATGGGCAGCCATTTTTAGAGGACGGCGGTTTTTGGTTCCAGCAAGGTCATATCTATGAAGTGCCCTTTTATTATATTGACTATGTTCTTGCCCAGAGCTGTGTTTTTCAACTTTGGCAACGGGCAGGTATAGATAGAGAATCAGCGTGGCAGGATTATCTCACCTTATGTAGAGCGGGTGGGAGTCAGTCCTTCACCAATTTACTACCTTTAGCTAAGGTCGCGTCACCCTTCGCTCAGGGGACCATGGCAGCGGTGGCGGAAAGTGTAACGACTTGGTTGAATAATCCAGATAATCAACCGAAATAAATAAGTAGTATCCAGCACTATTATTGTGAAAAATATGAAAGCAGGTGAATTGATTTTGACAACATTTAACGAATTTGGTATTAGTGAAGGGGTCCTTAAGGCCATTAGTCTCATGGGCTTTGAAGAGGCAACCCCTATTCAGGAGGAAGCCATCCCTGTAGCCTTAGCGGGCGGGGATTTGATCGGTCAAGCACATACAGGGACGGGTAAAACGGCGGCCTTTGGTGTGCCTCTAGCAGAGCGATTACAAACGAATCTTTCGGCCATCCAGGCCTTGGTAGTTACACCCACCCGTGAATTAGCGGTACAAGTGGCAGAAGAATTAAACAAGATTGGTCAATTCATGGGTGTTCGTACGCTACCGGTGTACGGGGGCCAAGATATTGGGCGACAAATCCGTGGCTTACAAAAACGTCCACAAATTATTGTGGGAACACCAGGTCGCTTGCTGGACCATATCCGACGCGGCACTGTCCGTCTAGATAGTGTGAAAACAGTAATTCTAGACGAAGCGGATGAAATGTTAAATATGGGCTTTATTGAGGATATTGAAGCGATTTTGCAGGAAACGCCCCCAGAGCGGCAGACCCTTCTTTTTTCCGCCACCATGCCGCGACCCATTCAACAGTTAGCGCAACGCTTCATGAAGGATCCCAAAGTAATTGCCGTTCGCTCAAAAGAGGTTACAGTTCCAAATACGGAGCAATTCCATATGGTGATGGATGAAAGGCAAAAGTTTGATATCCTTTGCCGTCTTTTAGACACTCAATCCCCAGCCCTAGCCATCGTTTTTGGTCGTACGAAGCGCCGGGTAGATGAACTAAACGAAGCGCTGAGTAAACGTGGTTATTCCGCTGAGGGTATCCATGGTGATATGACACAAGCGCGACGCGATACCGCCATGCGCCAGTTTAAAGAAGGTATTATTGATATCCTTGTTGCCACAGATGTGGCGGCTCGGGGATTGGATATAGAAGGTGTGACACACGTCTACAATTTTGATATTCCTCAGGATCCTGAATCCTATGTACATCGCATTGGTCGTACCGGTCGGGCAGGGAAAAGTGGCGTCGCCATCACCTTTGTCACACAACGGGAATTAAGCCACCTACGCGTGATAGAAAATGGCACAAAGCGTAAGATACCAAGAGAATCTATTCCCACCATCAAAGAAGCCATCGAGGGCCAGCAGCGTCTTACTGTGGACCGACTCTTAAGTACTCTGGAAACGGAGGATACTACACACTATCTTCCTTTGGCCACAGAGATGCTAAGTGAACAGGACCCCACCCAACTGTTGGCGGCAGCCCTCAAGCTGTTGACGAAGGAACCAGATACTACACCCGTTCGCCTCACGGCAGAAGGTCCACAATGGTCGAAAAGAAGTTCATATCAGCAACGTCCTAACCAGAATAACCGCCGTGGCGGTAGTAGTAGCAATAAACCGTATGCTGGCAACCGCGATCGCAACAGACGCCCAAAACGATAACATAAAAAAATATATTACGCTTACGCACAGGAAAAAGATGGCCCCAAAAACAATGTGGCCATCTTTTTATTGAGTAGCAAGTTAAATCTAACACCGTTTGTTTGTTAGTATCGTCAGACGTTACCTCCCTGTCGTTAGCAAATGGTAATGTACCCGCACTGAAAAGAACACTTTATGATTAAAATTCAGTATCATATCAACGTAAAAGAAAGATAACATGTAGAAACGGCCTGACCCAATGAGTATCAACCCATGTAGGGAACGGTCCAACCCAATGAATAACAAACCCATGCAGGGAACGGTCTTGACCCAATGAATATCAAACCAATGTAGGGAACGGTCTTGACCGTTCCGGACCCCAAAGCAAGGCAGCACAAAGG
>JANKMV010000206.1 GCA_024650095.1 Bacillota bacterium
TACAAAAAAAAGGCCCGTTACCGGACCTTTATAATCTACGTGCCTATGTTTTTTTAAACCGAGAGCAGTTCATAGCTTTCTTTTTTTAAGAGGTGAGACGTAATAACATGATCACCACATTTAGGACACAAAATACCGACTTCGTCATCAATTTCTGGCCACTCAGATAACCCCTGCAAACCACAGCCTAAACACAGAAACTCTACTTTTCCGTCTAACGCCTCCATGAGTCGCCTCCTTAAAGTTGAGTTATGCAGTTGCGCTACTACTCAGTACCGTACTTATTTTGATTCTCCATCGTCAACAAATTTCCTGTCTATTTTGAATTTTGATCCCAATATATTTTAAATTTTAGAGCTTGCAAACTGTCACGTTTTTCTTGCACCTTAGATTATTATAATACTTTGCAACCTGCAAAGTAACGAGGTGCACAGTACTGAAAAACGCGCTATGGGAATCGAACTGTCACGTTTTTCTTGTTACTACTAGTATATGAGAAAAACTCTATTTTTAGCATCATTTTCTACTAAAAAATACTAGGCTTACAGATAATCTCACGTACGCGACCATCAAAGAAGTCTTTGGCATGCGCGGGCTGCACCACAATGGCCGTATCGGCACCACCGCCAGAACCACCGATGGCAATCACATCTACACCATGGGGGATTAGCCCCGCATCGAGTGCCATCACAGCAATTTCTACACCCACTTTCACACCTTGTCCAAGCATGCGCAGTGTAGAGGCGACTAATCCACCCGGATATGTACCACCAAATTTGCTCTCCGCACCGCGGTCAATTCCGCCAAACAAATGGGTAGTCGTCAACACCTTAACCCCAGCATTTTCAAGCTCTTGCCGTACGTCCACCGACATTTCTTGATCACCCGGCTTACGAAAACCAGTATGGTGAGAAACGCAAACTACATCTACACCCAATGCTCGCAATTTCTTTGCCGTTTCACCTGAATTGGATGCAACCACATAATTACGAACACCCAACGATTTTCCTCGTTCCACAGCCGCTTGCAGTGCTGTCTCCGTATTTACGGGACCCTTCTTATCAAATAACATATTTACACTCCTTTTCAAAAAACGCTCTCACAGAGTTGCCAAATTCCTTTATTTTCCTTACTCACCAGTCTCACCATATTCTTTTACGCTTATGCTAACAATGGAAATCTAAATACACACGAGCCTCCGTACCACACATTTTCCACAGAGTACGTTAGCTAATATACTTGCCCAGCATTTTCATCACATCATCCACAAACTCAAGGTCTTCACCTTCGGTAATGGCTTTCTCTAAACATTGACGAAAATGAGTTTGAAAAACCAATGTTCCCACTTTATTAACAGCGGCCTTCACTGCAGAAACCTGCATCAGAATCTCAGAACAATTCTGTTCCTCTTCGATCATCTTGCGTATTCCTTTAACCTGGCCCTCAATACGATTAAGGCGGTTAATGACCAATTGGCGTTCTTCGTCCAAGGTTCACACTCCTTGTATTATTTTCCTTTTAATTATACCGTTAAAATGATTTAAATACAAGAAAGCATGCTCTCAGAGCACGCTTTTAGTACTTGTACATTAGCCACTTGCGGATGCAAGTGATATCGTTTCCTACCAATGCAAGAAACCCCACTCTGCCGTGGAGACCGCTAGTTTTGAACTCTCTCCCCATAGTGGGTGCTCTCCTAAGTACTTTACATGTCCTTTAAATCAAGGCTTATGCGCCATACCCAGAGACCAAGCTCCCGAGTTAAAAGTGTTAGCTCAAAACTTTTTACGGTAGTCACAAACATCGCAGGGCTTTTTATTTACCGAGTAAATGTAGCTTCATTATAACAATTTTATTCGACGCTAGCAAGTGGAAGTTCCCTACATATTAGGGACCATAATGCCATAAACATAGACTAAAAGGTGAAAGGATGATTATTTTGACGTTTGAAGCGCTCTCCACCATCGTTGTCCTTGCCATAATTGTCGAATTTACCACAGAGATTGTCAAGTCAATCGTTCCCTCAATTCGAGGTCAGTACAGTCGTATTGTCGCAATCTTGCTAGGGATGATTCTTTGTGTCAGCACGCGTAGTGGACTCCTCGCAATCTTTATGATCGAACCGTTCTTTCTGCCACAAATCGATTACTTTCTAACAGGCTTAATTATCTCGCGTGGAAGCAATATCTTGCATGATTTAGTAGCGAAAATTAACATCGCCAGTGCCAAGCCTTAATCCTTCTTCCGCAATGCCAATTGAATATGCAATTCTTTCAGCTGCCGAGGCGCAACTTCACTTGGGGCGCTACTAAGCAGATCACTGGCACTTGCCGTTTTGGGAAAAGCCATCACATCACGAATGGAGTCTTTGCCCGCCATCAACATTACCAGGCGGTCTAAACCAAAGGCAATTCCACCATGGGGAGGCGTCCCGTATTCAAATGCATCCAATAAGAAACCGAACTGTTCGCGCGCACTTTCAGGGGAAAAACCAAGCAAATCAAACATCTGCTCCTGTACCTCGCGCTGATAAATACGCAAGCTACCACCGCCTAGTTCCAACCCATTTAACACCAAATCATACGCTTTGGCCAAAACATTTTTGGGTTCACTTGCCAATTTATCAACATCTTCATCGCGCGGGGAGGTAAATGGATGGTGGTTAGCCACATAACGTTGTTCGTCTTCGTCAAAGTATAAGAGCGGGAAATCCACAACCCAGAGGAAATTACGTTTTTCTTCATCCAGCAAACCTAAACGCTCGCCAAGAGACAAACGCAGGGCACCCAGTGCGTGATAAGCAACTTCAAGTTGGTCTGCTACAAATAGCAACAAGTCACCCGGTTTTGCTGCTAAAGTCTCCACAATGCTCGCCAGTGTAGCTTCGTCAAAGAATTTTACAATGGGCGAACGTACACCGCTTTCCTCAACAAACATATAGGCTAATCCCTTTGCCCCAAATTGAGCGACATAGGTCGTTAACTCATCAATTTCACGACGACTGAAATGACCACACCCTTTGGCGTTAATGCCTTTAACAACACCGCCATTGGCTAACGTTTGTTTAAAGACTTTAAACTCAGTGCCAGCCACCACCGTTGAAAGATCGCGTAGTTCCAAGCCAAAACGAGTATCGGGTTTATCACTACCAAAGCGCTCCATAGCTTCGTGATAGGTCATGCGCGGAAAAGGAATGGAAAGTTCCTCATGTAATGCTCCGCGATAAATATGGGCCATCATCTTTTCCATCATTTCTAGAATCATTTCCTGTGTACAAAAAGATAGCTCTATGTCAATCTGAGTAAATTCAGGTTGTCGATCTGCACGCAAATCTTCGTCCCGAAAACAACGTGCAATTTGAAAATATCGCTCGATACCGCCCACCATTAATAACTGTTTAAAAATCTGTGGTGATTGGGGTAGGGCATAAAAATTGCCCGGGTTGACGCGGCTAGGGACTAAATAATCCCGCGCGCCTTCCGGCGTACTCTTGGTGAGGATAGGCGTTTCGACTTCCAAGAATCCCTCTCCATCGAGAAAATCTCGCGTTAGCTTGCTTACCCGGTGCCGCAGTTGCAACGTCTTCTGCATTTCTGGACGGCGCAAATCCAAGTAGCGATAGCGTAAGCGTACATTTTCATCCACTTCCACGCCGTCTTCAATATAAAAGGGCGGCGTTTTTGCTTTATTCAATATCTCTAGTACCTGTGCTTGCACCTCTATCTCACCTGTGGCTAGCTTGGGGTTAACCGCCTCCGCTGTGCGTGCAATAACAACGCCTTGCACTGTCACAACATATTCACTGCGGATTTCTTCTGCCCGTGCAAACATCGCCTCATCCTGTTCAAAGTTAAATACTACCTGGACAAGACCACTACGATCTCGCAAGTCTAAAAATATCAGTTTGCCGTGGTCGCGGCGTCGTTGCACCCAACCATTTAATGTTATCGTCTGCCCAATCTGTGCAGCACGGACATCACCACAATTAATACTTCGCAAATCCATCTACTTTGCCTCCCTAACCCACGCGGCCATACGTGTCACGAGCTCCGCCAGATCCACAGTGTCCTGTGTTCCTGACTGCATGTCCCGCACTGTAGCCTGCCTGTTTTTCATTTCTTCTTCCCCCAGAATTACAAAATGGCGTATCCCTTTCTTATGCGCATACTTTAATTGCGCCTTCAGGCTACGCCCAAGATAATCCTTATCTGCTGCCACACCGGCCTCGCGTAAAGCCATGGTTAGCTTTAATGCCTCTACCGCCGCGACGCCAGCTGTGGCCACAAAGACATCCGGCACATTGTCCATTCCAGTTTGTACCGCCGCCGCTTCCAGTGCTAAAAGGACACGTTCAATACCGATGGCAAAACCAATGCCAGGAATATTGGGACCACCAATGGTCGTAAGCAAGTTATCATAACGGCCCCCACCACAGATCGAGCTTTGTGCACCTAGTACGGGTGACGTAATTTCAAAAGCTGTTTTAGTGTAGTAGTCTAATCCCCGTACCAGACGCGGATTCACCACATAGCTTTCCCCCAAAGCATCTAAAGCTTCCCGTACTGCCGAAAAATGCTCTGTACATTCATCACACAGCGTATCTAACATCATAGGCACATCACTAGTGACTTCTTGGCACTTTTCATTTTTACAATCCAGTATTCTCAACGGATTTTTATCATAGCGATCAGCACAATCGGTACACAACGTTGCCACTTTCTCTTTTAATTCAGCCTGCAGAAGGGTACGATATTCCTGC
>JANKMV010000207.1 GCA_024650095.1 Bacillota bacterium
CAAGTGGCTAATGTGACCAGCATTGAAAAGCGCACGATGAGGGACCCGAACAAGCTAGCTTTTCTACTGTAGATTATCGAGAAGATCTTTTATTTTAGCGGCAGTGTGGCCACTTGTTTCTGCAAATTCAAAGAATGCCTCACGTACTCGATCATTATCTGTAGTTTCAGCAAAGCGATGATAATCTCGCACTTGCTCTTGTTCATTTAACATGGCTCTTTCCAAAAATGATTTGACTTCCATGCTATCACCTCCCGTAATGTTAATGTTGCCATACCATTGTGAAATATGCATGTGGATTGCATAAATATAAAGATTTTAAGCTTCGTTAATAATAGAGGAAGTTTACGTTTATTAGCGTATTCTGTAGACGGGAGGTGATACGATGAAACGATTATATCGTTCACGTGATAATCAGATGTTAGGTGGAGTATGTATGGGCGTTGCCCACTACTTTGCTGTAGATGTGACGTTAGTACGTTTAGTCTGGGTTGTTTTGGGTTTATGGGGTGGAATTGGTTTACCTGCTTACATTATCGCTTGGATTATTATTCCTGAGGAATCTGCAGTGGGAGACGTCGCTGATCTCTCACAGGGTGAGCGGACAGGGACAACGCCCGATACTCGCACTATTGGACTTATTGTGGTCGCCATTGGTTTGTACCTGCTACTTCGTCAGTTCATACCGCATATGTTTTTCCGTGTCTATTTTTGGCCTTTGTTAATTGTTGCTGTGGGCATTATGCTTATGTTCGGAGGATTGTGGGGTGCTAAGAAGTGAAGGCTGACCGGATTGTTCTGGGACTAGCAATTGTTTTTGTAGGAAGCGCGTGGTTTCTTGTAAATATAGGGGTCCTTTCTGCCGTGACGGTGCGTGAACTCTGGCGGTTCTGGCCTATACTGTTAGTGTTGTGGGGCATGCTTCTGCTTGTTGGTAAAGGCGGTGGCAGCTCTGGCTGCCTCGTTTCATTCGTGGTAATATTGCTGTTTTTTGGCTCATTTTTTACATTTTTTTCCTCTTCCTTTCATGGCGTTGGTGAAACGTTTGAAACTGGTATTAGTAATATCTATAACGCCAAAGCCATGCATATAGATCTAGTCCAACATGCCGGTGAATTTACTTTAACATCGCATAGCGGGGAACAGCTGATGAATCTTCAGCTACAATCCACTATTGAGCCACAAGTTAGCCATTCCCACAGTGGGGATGTGGCAAAAATCACGGTGGCCGACCAAGCAGAAAATATTAATTTTGAAAAGCGTTTATCGCGCTGGGAGGTATCATTGCTAGAAGATATACCACTTGAGATTTCCTTACGCACAGGTGCGACAACGGCAGAACTAGACCTATCACGTCTGCTTATTGAAGATCTAGATATTAAAGCAGGTGCAGGTGAAATCGTCATAAAGTTGGGTCAGTCCGATTGTAGCATTGATGTGCAAAGTGGAGCTAGCAGTGTTATCATTGATGTTCCTGATAATATTGGGGTTCGTCTGCGTACAAGTGGAGCATTAATTAGTGTGGATGGTGAAGATGGCCGAGTCATTAGTGTGGGAGACCGCAGCTACGAAAGTAAAGAGCTCGAAACAAAGGATGCTGTCGCAGATATTCATATCACAGCCGGTGCGGGGAGCGTTACATTGCGCTGATTTTTCCTTTCGTTACAAAAGCATTACACGTAAATCTATCTTTAGGAAGTGATTTATTGCGTGTCTATGATTTGAGTCATTTTATTGCCAATGACATGCCTGTTTATCCCGGGACGGAAGCACCAAGTATTACTACAGCTTTCACTCTTGCAGAAAATGGTTTTGTGGAGAAAAAAATAAGTTTGTACTCTCATACGGGGACTCATCTGGATGCACCATATCACTTGATCACGGGTGGAAAAATGTTACACGCATATCCACCAGAATGGTTTTGGGGCCCTGCCCTTGTGCTTGATGTGAGTCACACCTCTCAAGGGATGATTAATAAAAAGGATTTGCTTATGTATCAACCACAGTTGCAGAAAGTGGATTTTTGTCTATTATTTACGGGTTGGTCACAATATTGGGGACAGTCTGCTTATTTTAGCCGTTATCCTACATTAACGTCTGCAGCTGCTACTTGGCTTACAAGCTTTACGCTTAAAGGCATTGGCGTAGATGCAATCTCTGTGGATGATATTGATAGCCTTTCCACATCCATACATAAAGTCTTCTTACAAAAGGAGATGGTTATTATTGAAAACTTGACTAATTTAGCAGCACTTATCGGCCAACCTTTCGACTTTTCTTGTTTTCCATTAAAGCTAAAAGAGGCAGATGGTTCTCCCATTCGTGCCGTTGCTATACAAGAATGAATAAAACCCGTCTCTTTGCAGAAACTGCAAGCAGGAGGTGTTTCATTTATGCAACTTACACAAAAGGAAAAAATACTTTTGGAAGATCAAAAGAAACATGAAGAGATGTGCATAAAAAAATACAGAGAAGCGTCTCAAAAAGCGAACGATCCACAACTTAAGCAATTGTTTTCCACTTTTGCCGAGCAAGAGCAACAACACTATCAAACCGTTGAGCAAATCATAAACGGTCAGGTTCCCGCGATGCAGCAAGGATCTCAATCAGGTTCGCAGAGTAGTCAGGCGTCAAGCAAAATGGGAAAACAACAACGTTTCCAAGGTGAACAACAGGCTGGTCTGAATATGTCGAGTCCAACAACCGGGTTAGCTAGCCAAGAAGATGCAGATCTTTGTAATGACTTGTTGATGACTGAAAAGTATGTTTCGGGAGCATACGACACGACCATCTTTGAATGCACAGACTCTCATGTGCGCCAAACATTAAACCACATTCAGAAAGAAGAACAACAACACGGAGAAGGTATTTTTAATTATATGCAACAGAATGGCATGTACCAACCTAGCTAGTAGTATAGTCGTTCTTAAGCAGCGCCGCGTAATCGGTGCTGCTTCTTCTTGTACTGGTTCGAACTTTATCGCTTGCACTTAGCAAGCGGTTAATGTAACCAGTACTGAAAGTGCGTGTCAAGGAAAACTGAACATGCGCACCTTTCTTGTACTGGTTCGAAAATATTTCTTATAGCTAGTAAGGATCTGTTTAAAATATTTTAACTATTCGGAATACTAGCTTGAAAAAGTATATAATTTACTATATACTTTTTATAACAGAAACTTTATTCTTGCAAAAAGGTTATTAAAAAAAATGAGGTGAAAATGTTGGATGTAAAAGAAATGAAAGAATTTCGTACTAAAATGTACACAGATTTGTACACTGGAATCATACCCGAAAGATTTCCAGTACATGATGGTTTGGCTATGGAATTTTTGATTCAGTATGCCGGCAAGGATTTAATGACCACACAATACACATACACAGCAGATTCATTAATTGACATAATGGAAAAAGCGAGAGAAATTGCTCGAGGGGACCGACTTTCGGGAGGATTTGCCAGAAATCCAATCAGTATAATGTTTCAACAGTCCATAGGCAATGTGATGAGCAAGAGTGGTATGATTCAGCATCCTGAGCATTCATTTATGGAGGTAGAAGAATACGACGAATTTATAAAAAACCCCCATGATTTTATAACGGAGAAAGTAGCACCACGTATGAATAAAGGCTATGCCCAAGGAGAAGCAAAGCGTGCCATAAGTTTTGCGGCTGCAGCATTAGCGTCCATGGATTTTAATAGAGAGTTTGCCATCGCAAATTCTACCATGAATGAACGGTACGGCTACTTTACACCGCCTGCTGGCTCTACTTCACCACAATCAGTTCCCTATGATTTTATTGCAGACTTCAATAGAGGCTTTTCAAAAATACCCCTTGATATGAAGAGAAATCCAGATAAATTAGAGGAAGCTTTAGAAGCCGTTATGCCTTATCTCATTGCACAAGGGCAAAATAAAGTGCAAAGTCCTTTAGGTTGTAATATGATTATGACGCATATGGGTGTGTTTTTAAATAAATCGGACTTTGAGAAATTCTATTGGCCCACATTCCATAAAATCTGTCATATCTGTGCAGAACGGGGCCAAGCAATGCAGCTTTTCTTAGAGGGCGATTGGACCCGTTTTATCGATCATCTCCAAGATCTGCCACAGGGAACACGTATGTATATGGAATACGGTGACCCGCAAGCATTTAAAGATAAACTAGGCAAAAAGATGATTCTTGGTGGATTCTATCCACTTACATTGCTTGGCTATGGCACTAAACAGCAGTGCGTTGACAAAGCCAAGGAAATCATCGATATCATGGCGCCTGGTGGCAACTACTTCTTCCAATTCGATAAAAGTGCATTGAATCCAAATGATGTTAAGCCAGAGAATTATATTGCGGTGCTAGAGTATGCTCTAGAAAATGGAAAATACAGCAACGCGGGTGAGTTGGTGACTACGGCGAAAAAAGAGGATTCCATTTACAAGTACTCTCACCTGTATCCGGAATTTAAATCACAGTATCTTATGAACTTTGATGAGTTTAAGCAGGGATATCCCCCTGTAGATGATAGGGTAGAACCGTTAATGCGTGCGGCATATGACAAATATATGGGTATGATTAGATCTATAAGATAATCGTACCACAGGTAACTGAGAGGCTGTTCCAGATAAGGACAGTCTCTTTACCTTTATACTGGCTAGAAATTATATCACTTGCATCTAGCAAGTGGCTAATGTAGCCAGTATTGAAAAGCGGCGTTAAGGGAACTGAATTAAGTGC
>JANKMV010000208.1:0-1082 GCA_024650095.1 Bacillota bacterium
AGCATACTCTATTTTAGGAGGTTCTTATGGCAGACATTATCCGCAAAACTGCACTGGTTGGCTTTGTTTTTGGCATTCTCTTTGTGGTTCTTGCGTTCACCGCTAAACTACCCTTCTATAATGAAATATTATGGACAATACCCTTGGCATCAGCTGTCCTCTCTGCCATCGGTGGTGTGGTAGCTGCTTATGTCTCGACGATTTTACAGACAAAAATGCTAGCGACCGCTAAAACAACCCAAATTTTTTCCTTTTTAGCGGCAGCCGCAGTGAATTTAGTTATTGTCGGTATCATTTTACACTTGTTTAACTATAATGTCTGGCAACGCGATATCGTCGCGAGCATTTTTTTAGGACTCGCCATGGGTGCCATTTACGGAGGTTACCAGTTACGCCTTGATTATCTCCAAGAACGAATGAAGTTCTTAGAAGAACTGACAGAAAAAAATCAGCAATTGCAAATTACTACGCGCCGTTTAGCCATTACTGAGGAGCGCAACCGCATGGGGCGAGATCTTCATGACTCCATTTCTCAAGGGTTACATGGACTCATCTTTACGCTACACTCTCTCCGCCATGAATTGGCAAACCCCCCGGAGAAGGTGGCAACCATTATCCATCATCTAGAGGCCACCGCTCGCTCTACCCTTGATGAATTACGCACCATGATTGAGGAACTCAAGCCATCAGCGTTGGCAGAGCAAGGCTTACAAGAGGCGGTCAAAGCCATTAGCGAATTATTATCACAGCGACATGCCCTACCCGTGGACGTTCACATAGATATTGCAACAGCGCTTCCACCCGCCGTAGAAATGGCCATTTATCGCATCATACAAGAAGCGTTGGCCAATATTGAAAAACACGCACAGGCACATCAAGTAACCATAAGAATTAGCCAAGACGAGACTCGGATTATCGTCATTATAAGCGACGATGGCAAAGGCTTTTCATTACAAAATATACCGCTAGGAAACGGTTTACGTAATATGCAACACCGCACAGAAGAACTCGATGGTAGCTTCCAAATCATTAGTAAGCCTGCCCTTGGCACCTCCATTAAAGCGCTCTTTCCGTCAAAAGGC
>JANKMV010000208.1:1092-4652 GCA_024650095.1 Bacillota bacterium
GTTGTATATAAATTCGGCCTTTTGGCCGTTTTTTACTTTGTGCATCCTTGGTACACTAGTATCAAGCAAAGTAAATATGGAGGTGCAAATTATGAATGTCTTGGACGTCGTCAATGTAAAAAAAGCCTTCGGTTCGCGACAGGCTGTTGATGGAGTTAGCCTTAGTATCTCGGAAGGTGAAATTTTTGGACTACTAGGGCCAAACGGTGCGGGGAAAACAACTACGTTGTCTTTGATTAGTGGCTTGTTACGGCCACACACGGGCACCATTACGATTGGTGGTTGGAATGTGGTAACGCAGGCAACGAAGGCCAAAGCACTCTTGGGGGTAGTACCACAAGAACCAGCCTTGTATTCACAGCTTTCCGCAGAAGCTAATCTACGTTTTTGGGGCACAATGAATGGTCTGCAAACAGCAGATCTGACCAACGCAGTGAAACATGCTCTTACCGTAGTGGGACTAACGGATAGGGCGCAGGAGAGGGTGGCTAAATATTCGGGTGGCATGAAGCGTCGCTTAAATATTGCTGCCGGTATCATTCATAACCCCAAATTGTTAATTATGGATGAACCGACGGTGGGTGTCGACCCTCAATCTCGCAACCATATTCTTCAAACAGTAAAAAACCTACGGGAACAAGGTACCGCTATTATTTACACTAGTCACTATGTGGAAGAGGTGGAGGACCTGTGTGATCGCGTAACGGTGATGGATCAGGGCAAGGTCATATCTGCGGGCACGGTCTCGCAACTATTAAACAAAGCCGGGCAATATCAAGAGCTTGTTATCACTGTCAATGGCACTAAAGCCACCTCGCTTATGCAACTAACCGCTTTACCGGGTATAAAAGAGATTTTTACCATTAACAACGTGTATAAGATTTTAACTTCCAATGCCGAACAGGTGCTACCGCTAACCTACGAAACCATCCTTGCGGAAGGTATGCAAGTATCCGCCATTCATATCCATAAGCCGAGTCTGGAAAGCTTGTTCCTAAAATTAACAGGAAGAACTCTACGTGATCAATAGAAAAGGAAGTGTTAAACATGAGAAAATGTTTTGCCATCGTCTCCGTCGGTTTGCGACAAATGTTGGCTGATCCCATGTACCTGGTCTTTACCCTAGGTCTCCCTCTTATGATGACCTGGGCCATGAGCTTTCTACCTAAAGAAGCTGGTATTTATGAAATGGCGTCCCTTGGGGTACTGGTAATGTTCGTAGCGCTAAATCTGATAACGTCGGCCGGTTCCATCTTGGAAGAAAGACAAAATGGTACCTGGCAAAGAATTCTCACCAGTGCCACGTCCTACTGGGCCATTATGGCAGGTTATTTTATTCGCTTGTTCTTAGTGGCCGCAACCCAAGCTGCCATTTTACTTCTCTCTGGCAAGTTTCTCTTTGGCGCACCTTGGAATCACGGGTACCTTGAATTAGTGGTCGTGTTAGCCATCTATATTTTCGCCATGACGGGGCTGGGTCTCTTTTTAGCGGGACTTCTGAAAACACAGGGGCAAGTACAAGCAGTGGCCATGGCCATTGTTATGATTGGCACCATGTTAGGTGATGTCTTCTTCCCCATCGAAAATCCCTCAGGTGTGATCAAGATTATCGCTGCCATTTCTCCGCAAAGTTGGGCCGCCCACGCACTGCGAGATATTCTCACCCTGGGAGTTTCATTATCCTCGCTCGTGGTGCCGCTACTTTGGATGACCGGTTTAGGCATGCTACTCATCATTGCAGGCGTATTGCGTATTAAAATAGAAGCATAACTCGTAAGCTATACAGAAATGCCGTCCCAGTTATGGCTGGAACGGCATTTTTTTACACTATCTTTTTACTTATGCGTTTTGCATCTCACATGCTTTCAGTGTGTGCTTGCATAGAACCATGGTAGTCACAGAACCTACACCGCCGGGAACGGGTGTAATTTTATCAACAATGGGCTCTACTGAAGCGAAATCTACATCACCACAATATTTGCCCGGTCGATCCGGATCTGCATTGATACCCACATCAATTACAATCTGACCGGCTTTAACATACTCGGCTGTAATCATTTTGGCACGACCTATGGCCGCTACCACAATATCTGCTTCGGCACAAACGGCAGGTAAGTTTTCTGTACGTGAATGGCAAATGGTAACAGTGGCATTCTCACGCATGAGAAGCATAGCTACCGGTTTACCTACCACGAGAGAGCGCCCAACCACGGCAACTTTTTTACCCTTAAGCGGCACATCATAGAATTTCAAAATATCCATACACGCTGTGGGGGTACAAGGGGGGAAGCCCGTCTGGTCATCGGCAAACACTTTGCCCGCGCTACCAATGGTCATGCAATCCACATCTTTTTCCACGGGAATGAAGGTGCGAATTTTTTTCTCGTCCAAGTGCTTGGGTAGGGGAGAGAACATTAGGATACCGTTAATTGCTTTATCTGCACCCACGTCTTGGATTGCTTTTTCAAAGTCTGCTTGGGTTACATCTTCAGGATACTCAAAGATTTGATAATCCAATCCAATACCTTCAGCAGTCTTTTTGATACCACCTTCGTAGAAAAGGTCATCGGGACGCGCACCCACACGTACGATACCGAGTTTTGGCGTAATTCCCTTGGCCTTCATTCCTTCCACCCTCTGCACAAGATCTTCTTTCATGGCAGTGGCAACTGCTTTACCTTTTAATTGTTCAGCCATATTTTATCCTCCAAACTATATGTATTTTGTTGATCTACTTCTTAATTTTATCAATAACCAACTGCAGTGTCTCATCGGCAATTCTACTACCATCTTCCAAAAGGCGATTCATTTCAGCAGAAGCTTCGGCGACAAACTGCTCATCCTTGATGGAGTTAACATTAATAATCACATTTAAATAACCACTAATGAGCGCAGACTTCAAGAACGCTACACCGCAACCTACATCGGAAATCGCAATCTTGGTGCCAATTTGTCCCATTCTCTCATGGATCTTAATCCCTTCATACGATTTACGCATAATTTCCAAGGGTACGGAACAAGCGAGCTTGGAACACTCTTCCATGGTTTCCTCTTTATATGCGATTTCTTCCGGCGTCGTCTTAGGCAGACCATATGCTTTCGATAGTGGCTCAAATACTTCCGCATCTTTGTCTACTAAAGACTTTAACTCAGTAATAACCACTGATCCTTGCTCAACAAGTGCTTTTACTTCGTCTTGAACATCAGCATATTTCTTTTTGCCAATGGTGAGATTGCCCACCATGTTTGACAAAGCCATGCCAATTGCACCACCCATAGCAGCAGCACCACCGCCACCAGGCACTGCAGCCTTTGAGGCCAACTCATCCAAGAAGTAATCACAACTTTTTTCAGACATCGTCATAAATAAAACCTCCCTTTAACAAGATTCATACCCTTGTAATTCTTCATCACAATCGATTTTCCTCTATTATGTTGCCACGATTAGAGCAAGGTTATAAACAAATTATTTTAATCACAAGCCAAACTGCCATGTAAAATAGTCTTCACCGCTGTTTTTAGGTATTGTAAAAAAAACGCACGTACTTAATTCCCCATAA
>JANKMV010000209.1 GCA_024650095.1 Bacillota bacterium
GATACTTTAACAGAAACATTTTTGGCAGAGGAAAAAGCGACCTTTGATTCTTTGGGGTTTCCCTGGTTTTTTGAATGATACCAATGGTAACAACAACCTCTACTCCCTCGAAACGCACAAAGATAATGAGTGCCCTGATTGTAGCTTTGATCATCGTCAGTTTTTTGTGGTTGTCTATGTTTCTCATTGGCTACAAACTAGATTTTGCAACATTGTTACCATTCAAGCAGCGCCTTTGGCAGGGTTTTTCTGCAACACTGATCATCTCTGTGATGAGCTTACTTATTAGTTTGTTCATTGGTGCCATGACTGCCATTGGGCAAAAATCTAAGGTGCTCGTGATTTCTTACCTTGCACAAGCATATGTGCAGATTATCCGGGGCACTCCACTGCTGGTGCAGATATATTTCTTTTTCTACATTGTTGGTACCGCTTGGGGGATAACAAACCGCAATGTTGCCGGAGCTTTGATCTTATCTATTTTTGAAGGTGCTTATATCTCCGAAATTATTCGTGGTGGCCTTGAAAGTATCGATCGCCAACAGTATGAAATTGCCAAAGCTATCGGTTTATCCCCTGCAAAAACATCCCGCTTGGTCACTTTTCCCATCCTCATGTCCCGCATCTTGCCAGCCTTATCAGGTCAGTTTGCCTCCATTATCAAGGATTCGTCTCTGTTGTCTGTAATTGCGGTCAATGAACTGACGCAAAACACGCAGGAAATCTCCTCGCAAAACTTTAGGATGTTTGAAAACTATTTCTTCTTGGGTTTGTTGTATTTTGCTATGTCTTTTACTGTTTCCATGATCACGCGTTGGCTCGAGAGGGTGTATAAGCATGCAGATAACACTTAATAACATCTGTAAAAGTTTTGCTGGCAAAGTTGTATTGGCGAATGTTTGTTTTGATGAAGCTTTTAGTTCCCTCGCCATTGTGGGACCTTCGGGTGCGGGAAAATCCACTCTGCTGCGCATCATCGGTGGGCTATTGACACCCACTGCAGGGGAGCTATATATTGATGCAGCTAAAGTCATTTATGAAGAAAAACAGTTGCTATCTTATCGTCGCACAATTGGGTTTGTGTTTCAATCTAAAGGACTCTTTGAACACCTCACAGCATTAGAGAATGTTACTCTACCCCTCATTCATTCCTTTGATATGACCACGGATAAAGCTATTGAAACGGCTGCACAACTTTTTACCCGTTTTGGCTTGGAGGAAGAAGGGCATAAGTACCCCTCCCAGCTTTCCGGAGGGCAACAGCAGCGAATCCAGATTGCGCGCGCGGTGGCGGTCAAGCCGAAACTGCTACTATTGGATGAACCAACCTCCGCCTTAGATCCTGAACTAACGGCCGAAGTGTTAGATATGTTGGGGGAACTTCAGAGCGATGGTCTCAATACCATCATTGTCACCCATGAAATGGGTTTTGCTAAAAAAGCGTGTGAAAAGATTATGTTTATTGCCGATAACACCATTGTTGAAAGTGGTCCTAGCGCACAAATTTTTTCTAATCCACAATCCCAACCATTACAGAGCTTCCTAAATAAAGTCCTGGAGTGGCACGTATAAATGAACCAACTACTAATGTAACTAAAAAAATAGTTTATTTGAGCTCTTCCTCATCTGAGTTAGCTAAAAATTACTAGCTGGAATTGAAGAAGAAATTATCAGGGATGACGAAGAGAATCTATCTCATCGTAGCAAAGGCTTGGGCACTATCTAGTTCAAGTCTTTTTTCTTGTTCTGGCAAGGAAATTATATCGCTTGCCGCTAGCAAGTGGCTAATGTAATCAATTGAAAGCGCTTGATGAGGAACTGAATTTGCGCCATCTTAGTAGCCGTTGTTATCGTCAAATTAGCTGCTGTGGAAGTGTTTGCAGGTAAATGGAATATTTTTGCGAATAGATTAAATATTTACTACTGCATTTAACATATCATTCTCTTAGAAAAAAACACAGCAGAGCGCGCCTAATAGGCTGCTCTGTGCCTAACAATAGTAGTAAATGAATAATTAAAGAAGAAGGGTTTGATGGCTATTATGTTTAAGTACCCAAACTTGTTTGCTCCGCTACAAGTGGGAAATGTCTTATTTCGTAACAGAATTTTTGCTTCTGCAACTGGACATCTAGACTTGAGAAAAGATAATACACTATCAGACGATGCTTTATTTTATTATGAGAGGAAAGCTATTGGTGGTGCCGCCCAGGTGTGTGTTGGTGAGTGTAACGTTGACCCGGTTAGAGGATCCCGTGGTGGTCTTACCATTGATATGAGTGATTTTAACTCATTACACTATCTTACTCGACTTGCTGATTATGTTTCGCGTCACGGCTCTGTTACTTCGGCGGAGCTATCACATGCGGGTAGATACGCTAATAGCATGCCGGGGGTGACCAACCCCATTTATGGTCCATCTGACTGTGAAGTTGAAGGACGGGTGTGTCAAGCGATGTCCGAGCAAACCATAGAAGAGACGATTGAAGCATTCGCCAAAGGGGCTTTGTTCGCCAAGATGTGTGGCTTCGGCATGGTGACTATTCACGGTGGTCATGGCTGGCTACTACAGCAGTTCTTTAGCCCATATTACAATAAACGCACAGATAGATGGGGTGGCAGTGTTGAGAACCGTGCCCGTCTTGCCGTCGAGGTTTGTGATGCCATCCATAAGAAATGCGGCAGTGGCTTTCCCGTGGAGGTTCGCATTAGTGCGACGGAGTTTGAGGATGGCTATGATGTTGAGGAAGGCATTGCATATGCAAAGCAGCTTGAGGGCCATGCTGACATCATCCATGTATCAGTGGGCGTGCATGGCACCCTGATGGGTGATAGTTGGTTAAAGTTTTCTCCCACGATGTTCGTGGAGGATGGTGTCAATGTTAAGTATGCAGCTGAAATAAAAAAGCATGTTAAAACAACACCCATCGTTGCCATTGGTTCGTTAACCGATCCTGCTATGATGGAAGAAATTATCGCCTCAGGGCAAGCCGACTTCGTCGCATTAGCGCGCGGTCTCCTGAGTGATCCTGACTTGCCCAACAAAGCACGTGACGGCAGAGACGATGAGATTCGAAAGTGTATCCGCTGTATGAGTTGCTGGTCTGGGCTGATGCAAGGCCACATCTACTGCGCGTTAAATCCCGAGACGAGTCGTGAGCGAGAAAGCAAATTTCAACTTCCGCGTGCAGAGAAAAAAACCGTGCTTGTTGCCGGGGGCGGGATTGGTGGTATGCAGGCGGGGTTGACTGCGGCCAAATGTGGACACAAGGTGATCTTGTGTGAAAAGAGTGACCATCTTGGTGGTGGTATTAGCTGTGAAGAAAAAGTTCCTTTCAAAAAACATGTCCACGAATATATCGAGCTGCAAGAAAGGTTGATTTCTAGAGCACCTATCGATCTCCGGCTTAACACTGAGGTCACAGTTGAGTTTGCAAAGTCACTCAGACCGGACGTAATTATTGCTGCGGTAGGAGCGCGTCCCGCAGTACCGAAAATTAAAGGTATAGACGGTGCAAATGTTATGGCTGCCGCAGACGCGTATAGTAATGCTGAAAAAGTCGGGCAAAAAGCTGTCATTCTTGGTGCAGGTCTTGTGGGCACCGAACTTGCCATCTATCTTGCCCTCCTTGGGCGTGATGTTGAAATCATTGAGATGCTCGGGCAGATGAATGCTGAAGGCAACAGGACGCAAGGGATGGTTATCAACGGGCAGCTTAAGGAGCATGGCATCAAGCTTAACTTCAATACCAAAGTTGTGGAGATTACACATAATGGCGTCGTCTGCGAGGGTGCGGATGGTGAAAAGTTCTTTGCTGCAGATACCATCATCTATGCCACTGGACAAAAATCTCTCACCGATGAAGCCATCGCTTTGGGCCAATGTGCACCAAGCTTCCATATGATTGGTGATTGCTTGCGACCAAAAAACATTATCACCGCAGTCAGGACAGCCGATACTGTGGCCAAAGACATCGGTAGGTATTAATAAACAAGCCAATGCAGAGGAAAGAATAACCGATTGTAGGCGAAGAACAACCCAATGTAGGGAACGGTCTTGACCGTTCCGGACACGTAGACTCACCACAAATAGGGTAGAGCCAGCGCTCCTGGCAATTTAATAATTGATTAACAGCTATCCATATAATCTATGGTAAGCTTAGTTGTCATCATTAGTAAGTTAAGAAATTATGGTTTCAGGAAATGAGCTAATGATTGTAGTATGAAAGGGGATTAAAATTATGTTATGGAAATGTTCTGTTTGTGGCTTTATGCACGAGGGAAGCGAAGCACCCGCAAAGTGTCCAAAATGTGGTGCACCTAAAGAGAAAATTATTGTTTTATCTGCAGAAGATGCAAAAAAAGTGTATGACTCCGATCGTACAAATGATATTCACATGGAAATCGTAAGATTGGCTATGCAAATTAAAGATTTAGCACAAGAAGGTATAGACCTTGATCTAGATCCTCCCTGTGTAGCTGTATTTAAAAATGCTATTAATGAAGCTTGGGTTATTAAGCAGCGAAGCAAAGCGGAAATTGCCGGTCATATGGCCAAAGGTAAGTGGTAACAAACGAAAGCATAAGAGGAAAAACAGGCATGAAATAAAATACCCCCTATGATAGAATTAAAC
>JANKMV010000020.1:0-9479 GCA_024650095.1 Bacillota bacterium
GATTCTAACAACGTTAATTATTATTTGAGGCTTCCTCTGTACTCCCACTGCTCACCTCTTTTTTGCTGATTATGTCCACAAATGATTGCGGCGGATCGACTTTCCACACGTTGTTTTCCATGACAATGGTAAAATGTTCAGCAACCATGGTTACTATCTCATCATTGACCTTTAGTTCCATGTCAACGGTAAAGCGACCATCTTGCTCTGTTGCAATGGATGTATAAGCTTGCAGAGAGCTCGTCCAACTTTCAACCCATGCTTTAAATTCAGTTTCACTAACAACAAAATCTCGTACCTGCCAGAGATACACATCACGCCAATTCTTTGTTTTCACGGCATCAAGGTAACTAACTAAAGCAGTTTCTGCTGTGCGACCAAGCACATCATGGCTTTTTGCTAAACGTTGCGCAGCGCCTGCAGCTGCCCGTGTCTTAGCTTCTGATGGTGTTAAGAAAGATCCGCTGGAATATCGATTAGCGGCATTCCAAATCAGAAACTCATCAATGCCCAGATCCAAGGCCGCATCTATTTGGGCTCGCACTTCTGCTGGACCATAAACAATATTTCCTTTAACCCAAGAGGCTGTAAAACTTTGCAACCATGGACGAATTACAGCTGGCGTTTCCAGTGTGGCGTTACGCTTAATAGCGTCTACGAGAGCACGATTAATGGTGCCCGCTGGGTTGGCATCCGGTACAGAAAAGCCGAAATATCCTGGCCCATAGTGACTGGGATAAATCATGGGACAAATAATATCCACCTGCGGTGATACCTTCTCCCAATTCTGCCCAATCCCATCAGCATCTCCCTTTGAAGTTGCTATGACACCAAAGACATCGGCAGAAACATGCACATTGTACTCTTTGAGTTGTTCTTGAGCATAGGCAAGAAAGCCTTCAATCGCCTCATCCTTGGCACGCCCATTAGCTCCGGGAAACTCTGCTTCACGGTCTACTCGCTTAGCATTTTCCGGGAAACGCACATAGTCAAATTGAATTTCACGAAAGCCCTTTATGGCAGCTTCTTTAGCAATGGCAATGTTGTAATCCCATACATTTTTCTCGTATGGATTAACCCAGGCAAAGTTACTAGGATCGCGCCATTGCCCACCACCATTACGCTTCTGAATCGCCCATTCCTTTTTCATCTCAGGTAAGTGGGGATCTCGAAAAACCACTACCCTCGCAATGGGATAGATCTCACGCTCATTTAACTCCGTGAGAACCGCATCCATGTCCTTAATAATTGCACCTTTATTTGCATTCATCTCATTTATAATTTCAATTTCACTACGATAGGTCATCAAACCATGATCATTTTTAACATCAATGACCATGGTGTTTAATTCCGTTGCCTCAATCAGAGTGACTAATTCTTCAAAACGATTCTTACTTGCCACCATATGACCCGTAACATAGATACCTTTTGCTTTAACAGCAGGATTATCCCTACCGTCAACAGGGGGTAGGGGTACAAAAAAAGCACCTAGTTGCTCCCGCAAAGCGGCCTCACGCGCTACCCGTTCTTCGCGCTGACGTTCTTCCTCTAGATTCTTCTCTTCCTCTTGCCGTTGCCGCTCTTCTTCCGCATCGATTTGTTCCTGCTCATCCTGCGGCTCTTGATTACGAGAAAGGGTATCCTGTAAACACCCGGAAAGAACTATCAATGATAAAACCACCAGTGTGAGCAATATTCTTGTTGTCCGACCTTTCTTCTTCACCGTATCCCCCCGTAAGTTTCTCTATACTTATACTCTAGCCGGAGGGGACAACCCTGTCGAGCACAGAAAAATGCGTTTAAACCAAATCTATCTAATCTAGCAAGCATATAGTAATCATTAACGCTTAAATCAGCCCCTTTACGCAACAATCCTAATTTAAACAAAAGTAAAAAAAATAGGTATGTTTTCAGTTCCCTTGCCGCGCTTTTTGCTACTGGTTACGTTCGCCACTTGCTAAGTGATATAATTTTGTTACCAATGCAAAAAAAAGCACCGGCTTTGGGCCGGCACATATGATATCGTTATACTTTTTACGTATTTACTTCATTTTACTTACGCTGATAGTTGACCTCCCGGTCCCCCTGCACAGGGCCGAGGGGGGTTTGCATATGAAGGTGCACAGTCCTCACATACTTCCCTCCCATCAATGCTGTAAAGATCGTCAGGCGTAACATCGGAGCCACACATGCTACAAGTACTCATGAAGTTACCTCCTTGTTAAAAATTTAACTTACACTACTATTATACCCGAATTGTAGCAGAATTCAACTATATTCACGCAATTCTTAATATTTTTTATTGTTTTTCATTACGGGCACAATTAAGAGAGAACACTACATAAACTCAAAACGCTCTTCAGTTCTGACTTTTGAGTGATCTTTTACCACAAAAGTAATGGACAGATATAGCGCATATATAAGAGAAGTGCGTCACTGTGACGAAGGTAAAGTGTAGGGAACGGCCTTGACTCGGCCTTGACCGTTCCTCACTTATTGCTATATAAGCCCGGGTATAATCTGGATTTATATTTTGCGTATAAAGTAATCAGGCATCAACGAATTAACCACCTCATGCTAAGGGCGAACAATTTGAATCCACGTTTGTCCAAACACTCGTTCAATCTCTTGGCCATCCTGGTAGTAAAAACGTGTAGCTGAACCCTCACTGCTTTTCTTCCAGATACCACGAAAATACTGACCTTGCGAGTAAAAATCAATGGCGCCCTCACCCACAAGTTCGGCCGTAGCTCTACCCGCGAAGTCATTGTAGTGTGGCGTATACTGCACAATGATGTTTTTAGCCTGAATAGCCGCACCATTACCATCGAGATGTTGTTTGCCATTAATATAGCGATGGTAGTACCCTCGACTCGCCACATATTCGTAGCCCACACGAAGTGAACCGCTATAGCTATAGGAAAAGGATGTTCCCGTTTTTCCCTGGCGACTTAAAAAAGCTGGGCGGACAACCACGGCATTAGATGCAGATTCGGTCTTCAACTCTTTCAAGTTTACATAGAGATTATGTGGTGCCCGGCGGGAATTATCACGATAAAAAGCTGAACTACTTGACTTTAGAGCATCGGAATTTCTCAAATTTAACTCTGCAATCAATCTTATATTATCTCCACTACCGCCAGCATGGACAAAGCGTACTCCATTCTCCAGCGCTAGCGAGATGTTATGCTGTCGGGCACTGCGCATAGGACCAACCTTACTGGGAAAGTAGGCAAATAAGGCTAAGTAGCGTGTTATCCGGCCCTCCACCTCATACTCATACACCACATTGGCTTGGGCAAGGCCATGTTGCGGCCTCGCAGCAGCATGGTTATCAAGCACCACACCATATACCGGTTTTACTTCGGCCTGTGGAATACTTTGTCCCAACTCATCCGCCAACTTTCCTTTTGCGGCGAGCAGAAGTTTTTCCATTTGTGATTCTTGATCGACTAAATTTTTGCGTTCGGCTTCAATTTGAAAACGTACGTCCTTCAATTTTTCTTTTTCCGACTCCATGGCAAGCTTATGTTCTTGCAAGATTGCATATTCGTCTCGCAACGTAGATACAATCTCCGCATCTCTACCCAAGATACGGGTTAAGTAAACTAAGCGCAAGACTAAATCGCCGAAGTCTTCCGCATCTAACACCACATCTAAATAAGAAAGATTATCAGACATGTACGCGGTACGGACACGATCACCAAAAATTCGATTTTTTTCCGCTAAACTCAATTCAGAAGCCGCCAGCTCTGTTGCTGTTTTATCCAATCGAATTTCAGTCGCCTTGAGTTCGTTATTGAGTTCGACAACTCTTTTCTCTCTGATGGCAATGGCATTCTCTAGTTCTTTAAGAACAAGTTCTAATTCCGCTATTTCCTTTTTTGTTTCCTCTGGGCTTCCAAATACTGGGATGTTAAACAACCCCGTTAACAGGCAGACCAGTAGTAGGGTGATGATAAAATTACGCTTACGATACATAGTCATCCTCCTTCCACTAAACCCGTAGAAATTTTCGTACAGAGATGAGACTACCGATTCCACCCATTAACGTACCCAATAACAAGAGACCGACAAAAATCGGTGCCAATTGCTCCACAGAAGTAACAGGTCTTATGAAGAAAGCAAAGGCATCCTGTCGTAATGATGTGGCTAATTTACTATAAGCAAGCCCTAATGCAATTGTGGAAACTAATGTCCCCACCCACCCCATTGCCATTCCCTCTAGCAAGAAGGGAAAGCGAATATACCAATCACTCGCTCCCAAGTATTTCATAATGCCGATTTCTTCTAAACGGGCCATTACTGAAAGGCGGATCGTGGTCACTATGAGGAAAACGGCACCTAGCGCTAGCAATACACTAATACCAACAAATAAAGTGTTAAGCCAACCCGTAATTTTCAAAATGCGACCCACCAGTTCTTCACCATAATCAGCCATTTCCACCCCCGGCATAGCGCGGATGGACTCGGCCAAGCCTGCAACTAGGGCAGTATCTGTTGCTTTAACACGATAAGCATCCGGTAAGGGATTATCTTCTCCCTTCAATCCAGCTAAAAGAGCAGGATCTCCTAAAGAATTGCTAAATGTTACAAGACCTTCATCCTTTGAGACAAAGGTAACGCTATTAACACCTTCTAGACTATTGATTTGCTTTTGCACAGCAGACACATCCGCATCTGCGTACAAGAAAACTCCAATTTCCACATTGGATTCAACATTACGAATAAGTTGTCCCGCATTGACGGCCATCAAAAGAAAGCCCCCGAGAATAGCTAATGAAACAGCAATAATGCACGAAGTTACGACGGCTAACCAAAAGTTTCGTTTTAAAGAAACCACGCTTTGGCGCAGACAATATTTTAGCGAATTAATGTTCATCCCTATAACTCCCCCGTTTCTCGTCACGATTCAAGTGGCCGGCTTCCAGAGAAATTACTCTTTTTTGCATTCGATCAACCACATCCCAAGCGTGAGTGGCAACAATCACTGTCGTCCCACCCTGATTAATGGTCTCAAATAACTCCATTAACTGCCATGATGTATCTCGATCTAAATTTCCTGTAGGTTCGTCCGCTATGAGAATTAATGGATCCTTAACTAATGCCCGTGCAACACCAACACGTTGCTGTTCTCCGCCGGATAGTTCGGCAGGAAAGGAACTACCTTTATCCGCTAAACCAACCTTTGCCAATGCTAATGGTACCTTCTCCTGAATCTCTTTCGCTGATTTACCCAATACCTCCAGAGCAAAAGCAACATTTTCGAAGACAGTCTTTTGTTTTAAGAGACGAAAGTCCTGAAAAACCATGCCAATCTGTCGCCTGTGTTTTAAGAGCGCTGCCTTTTCAAAAGTAGCAATATTTTTTCCGTCAAAGAGAATTTGCCCCTCTGTGGGTAGCTGTTCTCGAAAAAATAACTTAATCAGCGTACTTTTGCCTGCTCCACTTGGCCCAACCAAAAAAATAAATTCCCCATGCTCCATTTGCAAAGAGAAATCAGCCAATGCAGGCGTGTCACTTCCCGGATAAGATTTTGTTACATCTTTAAATTCAATCAAACTTAGCACCCCTTTTTCAGATCAACCCTCTCAATACAAAATTCGACTCATTACCAGATAATCCTCTCACTTAACAAATATTTGTAATAAGAAACGCGCATTAATTCGATTCCCTTTTTCATGCGCGTTTCAATACTGGTTACATTTAGCCACTTTCTAGCTGGAAGTGATGCAATTAGCGAGCATCGCACCCAGCAAGAGCGGCTTCCCCTCGTGAAGAAGGGAAGCCGCAATGCTTAAGTTAAGTCTATTAGATTAAACTGACCGCAAGGTTCAATTTTAAACCTGAACATGAGTATAAGTAGCTGTTTTGCAGGTGAGGGAGATACGTTTTTTTTGGGTATCGACGGCAAGGACCCTTACTTCCACCACATCTCCCACCTTTACCACGTCTAGTGGGTGACGCACAAATTGATCGGAGAGTTGAGAAATGTGGACAAGGCCATCTTGGTGAACACCGATATCTACGAAAGCACCAAAATCCACCACGTTGCGCACAACGCCAGTTAAGGTCATACCTTCATGTAGATCCTCAAGATGCAAGACACCCTTTTTAAAGATTGGTTGGGGTGCATCTTCGCGTGGATCTCGACCGGGCTTTTTAAACTCAGCAACTATATCACGCAGAGTGAGCTCACCCACAGTCAGTTGCCGCGCAGTTTCTTTAATATCAATATCAGGTATAGCTTGTGGGTTACCAAGATCCGCTTGGGAAAGCTCCATCCGGGCAAGAAGCTGCTTGGCCACATCATAAGACTCTGGATGCACAGCGCTACGGTCGAGATAATTGTCCGCGTCCGGCAGTCGTAAGAAGCCAGCACATTGCTTATAAGACGCAGGTCCTAGCTTAGGCACTTTTTTCAAGTCGCTTCGTGTCTTGAAAATGCCATGTTCTTCTCTATAGGAGACAATGTTGGTTGCAATGGCCTTATTAACGCCTGCTACCCGCTCTAAGAGCGCAGCAGATGCAGTGGTAAGGTCTACGCCTACCTGGTTCACTGCGTCTTCTACTACGCCATCTAGCACCTCTAAAAGCCGTTTCTGGTTAACATCATGCTGATACTGACCAATACCAATGGAGCGCGGTTCAATTTTTACCAATTCAGCCAAAGTATCTTGTACGCGACGAGCAATGGAAACTGCACTCCGTTCTGCTACGTCAAGCGTGGGAAACTCTGCTTGACCCAACTTCGAGGCGGAATAAACACTGGCACCCGCTTCATTAACCACTGTATATTCAATATTACGATCAAGTTCAGCGATAATATCAGTAATGAAAGCTTCACTTTCACGTCCCCCCGTGCCATTACCAATGGCTACTAAATTTAAATCGTGTTTCTGTAGTAGTCTTTTAACGACTGTCGCAGATGCTTCTTTTTTATTGTGTGGAGGCGTAGGATAGATGACCGCTGTTTCCAATAGCCTACCCGTTTCTTCAATGCAAGCTAACTTACAACCAGTGCGATAACCCGGGTCAAAACCCAGAATTCGTTTACCCTTTACCGGTGGCGTTAATAGTAGGCCGCGTAAATTGGCTTTAAAGATTTTTAGCGCTTGCTCTTCCGCTTGTAATGTCAATTCAGCACGAACTTCTCGCTCTAGCGAAGGGAATAATAGACGTTTCCAGCTATCCTTCACTGCGGCCGTCAGTTGCTGCTCTGTTTCTGCTGACGTATTGGGAGGCAGGTAGTGCTTGGCTAACACATAAAGTGCAGTTTCCTCAGGAAATTCTATCTTTATTGAAAGAACTTTTTCTTTCTCCCCACGGTTCATGGCCAACACGCGATGTGGTTGCACTTTGCGTAGGGGTTCACTAAACTCATAGTACATTTCAAAGGCACTTTCTTCTCCACTTTTTGTTGCTTTGCTAACTATGAGTGCACGCTCAAACAGTAATTTTCGCACCTCTTGGCGAGCTTTGGGCTCATCTGCCACAATCTCCGCAATAATATCGCGTGCGCCGGCTAACGCCTCTTCTACTGTATATAGTTCGTACTCTGGGTTGAGATATTGTTCGGCCTCTTCAAGAGGGTTCGCCGTGCCTGCGAGTAAAAACTGAGCCAGCTGTGCCAACCCCTTTTCCCTGGCGATGATGGCACGAGTTCTTCTTTTGGGTCGATGGGGACGATAGATATCTTCCAACTCAGTGGCAGTGACGGCCTCAGCGACGGCTTTTTGTAACTCTGGTGTAAGCACATCTTGTTCTGTTAGATGCCGAATTATATCTTCCCTGCTTTTTTCCAAGTTGCGATACAAACGCAGTTTTTCTTCTAATACTCGTAGCTCCTCATCAGTCATGCCCTCGGTAACTTCCTTACGATAACGGGCAATAAAGGGAACTGTGTTTCCTTCATCCAATAGAGCAACCGCACGGTTAATGCGTTGAGCGTTAATGGCTAAATCTTTCGCTATTCTGCTAATAATGCGCTCTTCTTTTTGCAAAGTTAAACCTCCTGTCTCTTACCGCAACTTTCAGTACTGGTTACATTAGCTACTTGCTAGTTGCAAGTGATATATCTTCTACCAGTGCAAGAAAGTTGCGCTCATTCGATTTCCTTACCGCAACTTTCAGTACTGGTTACATTAGCCGCTTGCTAATTGCAAGCGATATGTTTCCTACCAGTGCAAAAAAGCAGGCCAATCCGGTAAACCGGTTAGCCTTCATTTTGTTGATATTTATGTTTTTGTTTACGTTTGTAGCTACCTTTTCCCTTTTGGGGAAGAATGATTTTTTGTGATGTATCCATCGAGATAAGCACGCGACTGGATTTCATTACAGCAAGTAACGGTTTTTTCTTGATCGTCATCTTTTTCATGGGCTCTCCTTACAGACCACCACAAATTCAACCCTGAAGGGAACAAGACATCGGCTTAGTATGTTATGACTTTTTACGTGTATGTAACGCTTCCCCTAAGCCATAATAGGTGCCGTCTCCGGGTACATAGGTGATGGGGTTGATTTTCTTAGTGATGGGCAAATGATTATGATCTAAACAATCGACGTCCACCTTCACATCTACAATTTCGCCGATAAAAATTGTGTGCAGGCCAAGATCCTCTGATTTAATGAGTTTGCACTCAAGTACAACGGGAAACTCTTTTACATAAGGGGCATCAACTAGGTCACTGTGTACTGGAGTTAAGCCCGTTTCAGCAAATTTATCTGTGTCACGCCCGGATGATTTTCCCGCAAAATCTAATTGCTTTAGATATTGCTGTGACGGAATATTAACCGTAAACGCCTGCTTGGCCACTAAGCTATTATATGTATACGTTGCCTTACGCACTGATACGGAAATACTAGCTGGACTACCGTTTACCACACCGGTCCAAGCTACCACCATAATATTAGGTTTGTCTTGGGCATCATACGTCCCCACAGCAACGGCGGGACAGGGATACATAAATGTTTTTGCACCAACAGATTCTTTCATCAAAATCGCCTCCATTTTTATTTTCCGTCTTGTTACATGCTCGTTTCCTTATTATAGCATTCCTTTCAGGAACTGTTGCCGCAGCTCGGGGGGAAACTTTTCAATGGCATAACGCAACATTGTGCGTGGCATCCGCTGATAATATTCAAGCAAGAAATCATACTCTAGTTGAAAATCACGCTTACCCACTTCTCGTAACATCCAGCCAACTGCTTTATGTATTAAATCATGAGGATGGGTCATCAAGATTTCCGCCAATTTTAGAGTATCACTGAAAAAACCATTTTTTATAAAATGAAAAGTTGCAATGATGGCAATTCGTTGCTCCCACAGATTATCAGAACGTGCGAGCATATACAAAGTGTCTTTTTCCTTGTTCATCAGATATGCACCTAGTATTTTATCTGCCGACGAATCAACCAAATCCCAGTTATTCACATACGCGGTGTTACGCAAGTATAAGGTGACAATCTCTTCTTGCGCT
>JANKMV010000020.1:9489-13777 GCA_024650095.1 Bacillota bacterium
TGCCTTTGTGTGGCGGCAGCAAACTGATAGACCAAGATAAATAATGCCGTTTGCCGATATTCATGTATGGGCTCTTTTAACAAAGTAGCAATTTCTGCAAGTGTCAGTATTTTAGCATATCTCTTTGCGAGCCGTCGTTGATCTGGCACCACGACCCCGATGAACTGATCACCTTCTCCGTAGCCACCAGGTTGCGTCTTAAAGAAGCGCGGTAGATGTTCAGCTTTGGCAGGATTAATACATGCGGCTAATTCAGCTTTTAATTGTACAAGCGTTGTCATGCCTTCACCCCTAAAAAGCAAAGTTAAAATACTTTAATTTTTCTATTCGGCAAATCTTTGCGGATTCCTTTGTACCTAGGTGGTATCGGCTATGCTTTTACGGGACCATATGGGTAACAAACAACGAATAGTTACAGACGATAAGACCAAGAAACCACCGACCAGCGCCCAAGGACCTGGTTTTTCCCCAAGAAACCACAGCACCCAAAGCGGATTTAGGATCGGCTCAATAACAGGCACAAGAATCCCATCCAGAGCTGTCACATATTTAATGGCGACACAATATAAAACGTAGGGAATTCCCAACTGAAAGAGACCCAAGCCACCTAATGCAACCCAACCCGACATTTCCATCGCTGGCTGTCGGAAAAAGAACGGCAAGGCAATAAGCACTGTTAGTACATTCCCCAATAAGACCGATTCCAACGGGGAGTCGTCTTTTTGTTTACGCATAAAGAGGGCAAGGGCACCAAAACTAACACCGCTAAGCATGCCAAACACATTCCCCAAAAGGTTGCCGGGTGACAAATCATCAAGAAAAAAAAGAATCATACCTCCCACCACAGCTAAGACCGTGAACCAATCGGCTCGACTTGTACGCTCTTTTAACAACCATGCACCAAACAAAGCCACGTAAACCGGGGCGGTATATTGCAGTAGGATGGCATTGGCAGCTGTTGTTAGTTTTGTGGCAGCAACAAAAAAAGTGACTGTTCCTGCATATGCAATGGCTGCGCCAACTTGCGCCAACGAGCCGTTCCATTTTGGTTTTCGAATTACAATAAGAAACAGAAGTGTTGCCATGGCGCTGCGACCACCCGCTATGGCAATGGGATGCCAGGGAATCAGTTTTATAAGAATGCCCCCACTGCTCCACATAACCGCGGTGATAATAAGTAAGATTATGGCTTGGCTACGATGTAGTTGTCTAGCTAATAATGAGAATGCCAATTCTTTCACCCTTAACGTTATATTTTCGCCTTATTGTACCATTACACCCTTACTCTTACAATCATTCGCTCTAAGTGAGTGTTAAAACGCTGATCATCGCTGGCTGACCTTTTCTTCGGCCCCTTTGTGCGACCACCACTACGACGCACCTTTGCCATTGTTTCTCTCGTTTCCAGCATGAAACCAATGGTATCGTCCTTATATTCCTTACCCCCTGGGCTAATACAAGTGACGCCTTTACCTAGCAACATCGCGGCTAAACCCCAGTCTTGGGTAACGGCAATGTCACCCTGTTCTGCCAGGTTTAAAACTTTAATATCTGTTTCTTGAGAGGCGTTTCCCACCACAAAATGCTGGTCAGACACAATATTATGATTAAAACTAGCCACAGTCCAGACCGGAAGATGGAATTTCTGCCCCAACGACTGGCAAGCCGCCAAGACATTTTTGGGACAAGCATCGGCATCAATAATAATCTTCACAGGGACCTCCAATATAATGACTTGGCTCAATAAAAGGTTACTCTATTGGAAAGATGGATCTAATCCTACAAAGAGGATTAGACTGGAAATGAATAACAGTTTAGTTTACAATAGAGAATGTAAACTTCAAAAGAAGGTGGGTACTGAAATGAACAACAAGATGATAGAACAATATGCAGCACTAGTGGTTAAAATTGGTGTCAATATCCAGCAGGACCAAACACTTGTGATCACATCCCCTGTGGAGTGTGCATCTTTTGTGAGAGCCCTTGCCAAAGCTGCGTACCTTGTAGGCGCAAAAGACGTCGCCATAAACTGGCGAGATGAACAACTGGCAAAAATCCGATATCTTCATGCTCCCGAGGAAGTATTTTCCCAGTTTCCCAACTGGCAAAAGGATTTTTTTCTATCCTATGCCAAAGAGGATGCAGCATTTATTAGTATCGCCGCAGAAGATCCTGAATTACTACAAGATGTGGATGCAACAAGAATTGCCACAGCACAAAAAACATCCAATGTAGCTCTACGTGAATTTAGAGAAAGAACTATGACAGGCCTCAATGCCTGGTGCGTAATCTCTGTGCCAACCCACGGGTGGGCTCGTAAAGTCTTCCCTGCCAGTGATGACGCAGAAGCAAAGCTCTGGCAAGCCATCCTACAAAGTGTGCGTGCTGATCAGAGTGATCCCGTAGGTGCGTGGGATGAACATAAAAATACGTTACAACAAAGAATGCATTCTCTTAACCAATATCGTTTTAAGTCCCTACATTATACAAACAGCTTAGGCACAGATTTAACAATTGAACTCCCAGAAAATCACCGTTGGCAAGGCGCCTCCGATGTCACACAGTTTGGCGTTGAGTTTATTCCCAATTTGCCCACGGAAGAAATCTTTACTCTCCCCGTAAAGACAGGGGTAAATGGGCGTGTCTACAGCGCAATGCCCCTTGTATATCATGGTAGTCTCATTGACGAATTTTCTCTCACATTTAAAGACGGACGTGTTGTTGACTATACTGCCAAAGTTGGCCTTACGTACTTACAAAGTCTCATTGAAACCGATGAAGGCTCGCATTTTCTTGGTGAAGTGGCATTAGTACCTCACGATTCCCCCATTTCCAATACGAACATTCTTTTCTATAATACTCTTTTTGACGAAAATGCCTCTTGCCATTTAGCCCTAGGCAGAGCCTATCCCGGTTGTTTGTCCAATAGCGCGACCTTAAGCAAAGAACAATTAGATCAGTGCGGCGTCAATGACTCGCTCATTCATGAAGACTTTATGATTTGGACAAGTGATTTACAAATCGTCGGCACCACCTCGTCCGGCGAGGAGATCACCGTATTTAAGCAAGGAAACTTTGCCTTCTAGCTAGACCCTATAAATGTAAAGTTTTCCGATGACGTCATTATTTACACTGTAAAGACGGCAGACCAATATATGATTTTTTTTGTAGTAGGGAACGGCCTTGACCGTTCCTTTTTCGTTCACCCTGAAATAGTCCATCCAATCAGGCAGGAACAGTTTTACCGTGTTGCCCCCTTGAGTAAGTTCAAAACTTCTAACCTGACCCCGTGTTTTAAACCCCGGCGTAGAGAGTGCGCAGCGTATCCATGTCCATGGCTTCGTAAAGCCCGCTGGTTGTACCAAGCATAAATTTATTGCCGCGAGCCAGTTTGCGAGCTGTGTTCGCTAAATCTTCGCGGGTGGACGGGTCCGTCACTGCCCGCTCTAAATCGTCTGTATCTAGGTGTCCCCAAAGGCAAACTTGTGGGCCTACCCTTTCTTGTAATTGCTTAATATGCATACCCGCTGTTTTTTCCAAGCACTGTAGCCCTGAAACGCCTATCTTGACAATATCATCGATGACAGCGGTGTAATTACCATCTGAATGGAAGAAAACAGGCAAATCCTGTATTAAGATACGTTCCGCTTGGCGGGCAAGGCTGGGAATAAATAAATCTCGTAAGACTATTGGATTGGCAAACAAGCCCTGTTGAAAGGCAATATCATCAGCTAGAATGAAGCCATTTATGCCCTCAGCGGCTAATTTATCGATCATATACATGTTCAACTTTTCCACTTGGGCAATCAGTTCATCCATAACTAATTTTGAACGCAGGTTACTACAAAATTCTAGTGTCCCGAGCAAGCGCATGCCCCATTCAAAAGCACCATCGAGCACGGCAAAAGTAAAATATGGTGTGTCAAGCGCCCATTTTTTAACATCTTGGTAGTGATATTCATTTTTATCTGGCAAGCTTTTCATCCCTTCTGGACAAAGGGGTGAAAGGGAAAATATATCGAGCCCCATAGTTTGCACAAAGGCTACCTTTTCTTCAAATCCCGCTTGGGTAACGTTCATCGTCTTATGTAGCACAGCATCGTTAATACATAGCTCTCCTTTAGGAATTTGATCAACCACACCATTTTGTAGAACATATTGTACCAACTCACGAGAATTTAACTGCAAGTCCCTCGCCTCCGAATCATATATTTTTTCGATTGCATAATTTTTTTTATAATATAATACTAAGTCTGCAGCACCCCTTTGTCAACTATCCCGTCTTTAT
>JANKMV010000210.1 GCA_024650095.1 Bacillota bacterium
AGACTATAATCTGGTCCTGGGAAAAGATGGACTTCTTAGTGGCAGGCCAAATGATGGCCAAGTCTCCCCTTGTAATCATTGGTTCCATACTCCATGAGCGCACCGCCACTGCCCCTGTAGGTTGACCACGCAGAAGCGATAGAGCTGTCATTGAAATAAGCGTAAATACAATGATGAAAAAAACAATATTACCTATTTTTTTTAACATTGTTTAGAACTCCTTGTTATCCATCTAGTTTATGGGTTCTGCCGAAACCATGAGATACCGCAAAAAGTGCAGCTTGTGTGCGATCTTGTAATTCTAACTTGCCTAAGATATTGCAGATATGTTTCTTTACTGTATTTTCGGTAATATAGAGTCTTTGGGCGATGATTTTATTATTCCCACCATCTGCCAACTCTTGTAGGATTTCCTTCTCCCTTGCCGTTAGCTCACCTAGTGGGTCCCTCTCATTGCTACTCATGATGGTATCCACAATTTCTGGATCATAATAGCGACGCCCCTTAGAAACGAGGCGAATTACAGAAATTAATTCCTCGGGCAGTGCTCCCTTTAATACATAACCATCGACGTTTTGTGTAACCGCCTCTAGAATTTCTCTTTGTGATGCATATGATGTTAATATTATGAAGCGGCATTGAGGAAGACACTCTCTCGCTTGTCGAATTAATTCAAGACCACCCCCGGGCATTCTCAAGTCAACAATAACAATATCCGGTTTTTCTGCTAGGATCACTTGCACTCCTTCATCACAGTCACCTGCCATACCAACCACGGCCAAGTCTTGTATGGCTTGTAACGCTTGAGCTACGCCGTTGCGAACCATTGGATGATCATCCACAATGACAATCCTCACCTTGCGAGCAACTCCCTTCTTGTTGTTCCCTCTGGCAATATACATTGAACCACAGTTTTTACTCCTGGTATGCTTGTAATCGTTAATTCGCCCCCCATGTTCCTTGTCAGCTCTTTCATATTAATTAAGCCTAAACCGTTTTCGCTATGAACGCTCGCGGTATCGAACCCATAACCATTATCATTTATGGAAAGGGTAACTCCATTATGGTCTGATGCCAAAGTAACTTGTAGATGGCTACAGTGTCCATGCCGAATGGCATTCCCGGTCGCTTCCCTAATAATACGATACAAATTATTACGATAGGACGAGGGCAGAGGCAGATGAATCTCCTCGGTGTTAAAATCTATTTTTACTTTATTTAGCTCACTAAAATCCGCAAGGTAATCTCGAATATCTTCTATGAGGGGTTCTTGTCGATGCTTTTTACTACTCATTGAGTAAATAGATGTACGTAAGTCGCGCAGGCTATGTTGTGCTGTTTTTTGCAGTAGTTTTAATTGACGTTGTACACTTTCCGCCAAGGGTTCACTGTGAATTAATAGATCTAAACTATAGATGAGCGCAAACAGATTTTGTGTGACATGATCATGAATTTCACCTGCGATGCGATCTTTCTCTTCTACAAGGAGATATTCCTGGGCAATGGATTCCAAGGCATAATTATCGAGTGCAGCCGCACATAACTCGGCTAAGAACCTCATCGTTTGCTCTATTTCTGCTTGCGTTCGTTGATCGTCCCTTAGAAAAACAGAAAAAATGCCAAAATATTGCGCCTTGGAGCGAATGGGGACAGTAATGAGCATCCCCTCTTCGTCCTCAGTCTGTATCAATATGGTGCGAGCTTCAGTACCTGTTTCCACTTGCATCGTAAGATAAAGCTGCTTAATGTGTGGGTACCATACGTCCTCCGAGAGAACATCTCGAGGTCCCCGCACCGCATAATGTAGCTTTTTTTCTGATGACTGTAAACCCAGAGGAACTTCCACCCAAATAATTGCTTTGTTTACATTCGCCAACACCTTAACATAAGAAGCAAACAAATTCACTACTTCTTGGGGATCGGTATAGTGCGAGAATGCTTCTACCGCACCATATAAGGACTTAATATGGAGTAATTGCTTCTCTAGCAAGGCACTTTGCCTTGCTAGATTGCGAAAAAAAAAGTTGTAAAGTTGGGCAATTAGCGTAATGAGGGCAAAGATAATAACTAACGTCGAGGCGGGCAAATGAGGCTGCGTTTCTGCCACTCGAAAGATTGTAAAGATGTCTGCTAAATAAACTAAAAATGTGAAGGTGCCAAGCAAAAGCCAGCAAAAATAGAATGGCATCAGAGCAGCCGAAAGTAGGATAGGGTTTAGCGCATACCAGAGAAAGGGGCTACTCATTCCACCTGTTACATACAAAATAAACGTTAAACCAATGGTCTCTAAAAAAAGTAAAAACTTCTTATTTCTATCCTTACTTTTTTCTCCATCGTATACTTTGATAAAGAGGCAAGCTTCCAAGACCAAGCAGGCACAAACGCCTAATTTAAGATAGAGTGTGGAATTTGGTGGCCCTGCGATATATAGAATAGAAGTAAAAAAGAGAGAAATACAACGATAAACATTTAAGAGAATGCGTAATTCGGATTCTGGCAACTGTGTTTTTATTTTTGCGATAAAGTATGACAACATCTGCTGTCAACTCCTATACCATGCCTTACTCCATACTTAGTTTAAGTATGTACACGGTTTTTTCGTCAACTACATAGAAATAGGCAACCTTTAGGGCGTTAACACTGGCACGTAAAACTGGTTTTTCACGCTCATCTGCAACCTTTAGCAGGTCTTTAAAACGATGTAATTGCACCTTGTAATAATCCACTGGGAATTCTTTGAAATCCACCACTTCCATGATACGACTGCCATGTTTCTTCAATATTTTTTTAAACTCAGAAGATTTTAAAGAGAAAGGATTAATACCCTTTCGTTGTAGATAAAGAATATAGCCAATCATGACAAGCAAAAGTGTAAGTGTTAGGGATAGAAACGCTATTCTCGCTCTGGCAACAGACAGAGTGAAGCCAAATATATTCATGCTATTGGCCGATATGATTATATCTGTTATATCTTTTTGTTCTGTATATAGTAATTCACTGCTAGATGAAATGACCCCGCCGCCAAGGGCAAATTCACATTCACCAAGAAGTGGCTCACCACCCATATTACTAATCGTACTTTGCACAACCAGCTTGTAATCTTCCCGTGGCCGAATTTTTATCTCTTCAATTATCTCCTCCGCTAACTTGACTGCGTCCTCAAGGGGCAAAGCAAAAGTAGACTGGTATGTAGTAGTTTTGTCATTCAACTCTGTTTTGCTAATTTCAGGAGTTAATTCAAGTTCTTTTTCCCATTGACCAACGGAACGAAGAAACAGCTTTATGTCAAGTTGCCCCTCTGGTCTGTGAGCAGATGTATTACTAATATCCGCTGTGACGGTAAAATCAACAGTGTCCACAATGCTAAGGGGAAAGCCTTGTTCACCAAGTGGCAACGGGCCTCCCCCTTCAGGGTAGAGAATACTCGGTTTTGCGTACACCTCATAATTAAAGGTAATCGCTTGTGAAGCCTCGCCTACAATCGCTTCTTCCTTATGATCAGGGTTAGCTAGAAAAGCTCGTACCGTCAACACCGTAAAGAATAAAAGGAGAGCAAGACAAAAAGGAAGTACTTTCTTATAGTGCGAACTCATTTTCTATACCTCCTTTCTATTGCCCCCCGTTGTTTTCTTCGTCATTTGGAGGCTCTTTCTCGCTTGTTTCCTCTTTTTCACTAGGTTCTTCTCCCTCGCTTGTTTCTTCGTCCTCACTGATTTCATCTGTACTCTTTTCTTCTTCCTCTACCTTACTTGCAGGTTCTTCTGATGCTTCATTCTCAGCTGGTTTTTCTTCTACAATTTCTGGGGGCGTGTTACCGCTCGTTGTCTCCTCTAGTACTGGTTCTTTTTCAGGGCTCGCTACTGGCTCTGTTTTTTCCTCCAGAATGATTGTTTTTGCTTGAGCTGTAACTGTAGGGTTATTGGCTACCGCATTAATTGTGATGGGAACCGTCGTCGTAATTTCCGCACTACCACCGCTCCAGGTGGCGTAAAGCACGATTCTCAATTTAACCTTACCCACTGGATGATCCATTGGCACAGTAAGCGTAATCGTCTCTTTGCTGCCAATGCTGGCACCGTTGGGGCTTAGGGTTAGATTGCTGTCATTGCTATCAAGTGTGTAGCGAATCTGACGAGCAATATTGTTAGTTACAAGGAGAAAATCCTTTTCCTCACCTTGTTCAATTGTAAATGGTTCATGCAAACAAACCAGTGACACTAGACCATCCTTCGGTTGCGCTAGCGTTAAAGTAGCACTGTTGAGCACGGAAGCGGAACTATAGCTAACGGCCATTTTAACACTCATGAGCCCTAGTAATATAACGATTGCCAAGATTAAAGGTTTCCTCAAAATACCACCACCTTATTGATCTGTAAAACAATGTCAATAAAATTATATCATGGGCGTTCAGCAGATTATGTTATAATCTGGAATGTGGAAATTGTCTTTTTATATATATTCTGAATCGAGGGGAATAGACCAGTAACAATTACCCCGAATTTCGTCGAAGAGCGCTCCTAGTGGTACGGGTTTTTCTCGTCCCTTTGGATGTGATGTGAACATAGAAAAGGTTCATGGCAATAAAATACTGCTACACTGCGATTTATCATCGCAG
>JANKMV010000211.1:0-397 GCA_024650095.1 Bacillota bacterium
CAATAATGGCGGGCACCGTACCTAATGTTCGTTGGATATTGGTGGTACCGGCATTGCCACTCCCGTACTGACGGATATCAATACCTTTGAGTACTTTTCCTGCTAAAAAACCAAAGGAAATGGAACCTATAAGATAGGCGACCAAGAGCGCTAGAATTGTGTTCACGTACTAGTCCCCCTTTTTGCTCTTCTTCCTCACCATCATGCGAATGGGCGTCCCCTCGAAGCCATATGTTTCACGCAACTTATTTTCTATAAAACGCAGATAAGAGAAATGGGCCAATTCTGGGTCATTTACAACTAGCGCAAATGTAGGCGGCTTCACTTTAATTTGCGATAAGTAGTATATCTTAAGTTGTCGACCTTTTTTGGTCGGGGGAGGCGTTACGGCCATGGC
>JANKMV010000211.1:407-4603 GCA_024650095.1 Bacillota bacterium
ATCCTCTAATAATTCATTTAGACGTGATGTTTTAACACGCATCGCATGCTGTTGAGCCACGAAGTTAATTAACTCATAAATGCGGTGCACTCGTTGACCAGTCAAAGCAGATATGAAAATGATGGGAGCGTAATGCAAATAAGCCAATTCATTTCGCACAGTGTCACGAAAGGCGTCCATGGTCTTTTCATCTTTTTCTACCTTATCCCATTTATTGACGACGATAAGCATAGCGCGGCCAGCTTCATGCGCAATACCTGCGATCCGTTTATCCTGCTCGGAGATACCTTCTGCAGCATCAATTAGCATGAGCACGACGTCAGAGCCTTCTGCAGCACGAATGGAACGGAGGACAGAATAATACTCCACTGCCTCTGCTACCTTACTGCGGCGACGAATACCGGCGGTATCGACAAACAAATACTTGGCACCTTCGTGCTCAATTAACAGATCAATGGCATCCCTAGTTGTTCCAGGAATATCGCTGACAATGACACGTTCTGTACCCGCAATTTTATTTGTAAGTGAAGATTTGCCCACATTGGGGCGACCGATTATGGCCACTCGTAATACTTCTTCGTCTTCTAGGGGCGTCTCCCCTGCCGGCAACAACGTAATAATTTCATCCAAAAGGTCACCCGTACCCAAGCCATGGGCAGAAGAGGTCAGATTGGGTTCGCCTAAGCCCAACGCATAGAATTCTGCAGCAGCAGCGATGGCATCTCCTGCTTCCGCTTTGTTAGCCACTAAGAGCACAGGCTTTTTGGCACGTCGTAATATTTCCGCAACTTCAAAATCTAAAGGGACCGGGCCACTGCGGACATCCACCATAAATAAAATGACATGGGCTTCGTCCAAAGCCAAGCGGACTTGTGTGAATATTTCCTGCGAGATTTTATCTTCTTCGAATGTTAAACCCCCTGTGTCGATAAGCCAAAATTCTCGGCCCGTCCAGTCCACACGGCCATAAATACGATCCCGCGTGACACCAGGAGTACTCTCTTCAATGGCGACTCGTTTTTGGATGAGCCGGTTAAACATGGTGGATTTGCCCACATTGGGGCGTCCCACCACTGCTACTACTGGAAGAGACAAGTCATCACCTCATTTCTTTCCCCAACAACGCTTCTAAAAACTCACCCAGACTATTGACTGTGTGCACATCAACGTTTGCTGCGGAAGCCAAATCATTACTAGTATACCCATCTAAAAAGAGCTCTCTTCCCTCTTTTAACATCACAGTGGGAAGATAAAGCGTGCCCTGTATTTTATCAATCACCGATTTTATGTCTTGAAATGTTAACAGGCCTGCCACCGTAACCTTACCACCAAAAAATTGATTTTCCACGGGCAGTAACGTCAGTTGCACATTCTCTATTTGATTTAAGCGCTCTACCATTGGCTGTAGATAAAAGGAAGCGGAAACACCCGTAATAATGGTGGCAACGGTGGGCTCTTGTAATTGTATTGGTAATTTTTCTTTGTACATGTTCCACTCATCGAGTAAGATACGTACTAAACCCACCCCGTTTTCTAACTGTGGATACCCCTCATATGCGATGGCGGGGGGAGGACGCATACCTGCCATGGTGTAAAACTCATCTGAGGCAAAGACAAAGCGTGTATCGTGGGCGGCTAAACTGCGTTCCTGCCAGCGTGTAAGCTGATCTAGCACCTCCTGTGCATGCGTTTGATCACCTACGGTTAACGGATAAAGCTCCGCTCTATGTCCTGTTAGACCCACCGGCACAACGGCTAGCGTACGTACTGCCGGGTAGAGGGCATATAGATCGGTAATGGTTTGTGCCAAAGCCTCGCCATCATTGAGACCGGGACAGAGAACCACCTGAGTATGAAACTCAATACCAGCCGCAGCCAAGCGCTTCATTATCGGAAGAAGTTCACCCGCTCGCTTATTGTTCATCAATTGTTGCCGCAACGTTGGGTCGGTGGTATGAACGGAGACATAAAGCGGACTTAAATGCAAACGCATAATTCGTGCCATATCTTCATCGTTTATGTTCGTTAGTGTGATGTAACTACCAGAGAGAAACGACAAACGATAGTCATCATCTTTTATGTAGAGCGTTTCTCGCATGTCTGCCGGCATCTGATCGACAAAACAAAAAACACAGCGGTTCTGGCACGCATGTATTTTATCGAGCGTGGGAGAAGGAAAAACAATACCCAGTGCTTCATCATAATCCTTTTCTATTTCGAACTCCACCAATTCACCAGATTGCTGTTGGATGGTTAACAATAATTCTTCCGTACTCTCTACCAGTTGCCAGTCCAAGATGTCGCTTGGTTCTGTATCATTAATAGTGATCACTCGATCACCGCTAATAATACCCAATTCCTCGGCGATGGAACCGGCTACAACACGTTCTATAAGCTTGCCCCGCATCATCTGTACACCCACTTTTCTATACTTGTACCATTATCCTACATTGAATAAGGGTATGTCAAATAGAAGAAGAAAAGCGCGCTTATTCGGCATCCTCAACGCGCGCTTTTGCTGGGTTCATTTGCGCTTGCTAACTGCAAGCGATATAATTTCGGCACAAAAAATCAGACGGTAAACCATGGTTAAGAGACCGAAGTTTAACGTCTTGTGAAATTGTTGTCTGCAGTTACAACGTTGGGCAAAATCCCAATCACCAGAGAAGCAATGCCCATGGTTAAGAGACCGAAGTTTAACGTCTTGTGAAATTGTTGTCTGCAGTTACTTACGAAGAAGTCCAAACAACTCCTGCTTGTTTCGAGGTTTAGTCAATGATGGGTCAAGGTGCCCTACCCTATGTAACTCTTCATACATCTCGAGAATTAACGGTTTAGTAAGGTTTGTATCTTCGAGCAAAAGGTGATCAGAAAAGATATACTCGGGCCGCCCTTGTGTAATCAGTTTGCCTGCTTTCATAACCAGAATTTCATCTGCCCACGCATATGCCATATTCACATCATGGGTTGAAAGAATGATGGTTACACCCTGTTGCTGTAAACGGTCTAAGAGGGCCATGGTTTTTTTGGTGTAGAGCGGATCAAGGTACGCTGTAGGTTCATCCAAAATGATTACTTCAGGTTCCATGGCCAGAATATCGGCGATGGCCACCATTTTTTTTTGTCCATAACTTAAAAATTGAGTAGGCCTGTCTAGTAGATGCATAATCTCTGTAGCCTCGAGCGCCCTTTCTACTCTTTCTTTGACCACATCTTCCGGCAAGCCTAAGTTTAGTGCACCAAATGAAACTTCCTGGTAGACACTAGCAGAAAATAGTTGGGTGTCAGGGTCTTGGAAGACAATACCTACTTTTTGTCGTAGCTGTAGCAGTGCTTTATGATTATATTTCACCATGTTGCCCTTGTAGTAAACGCTTCCCTTAGCTGGTCGCAGTATGCCATTCCAGTGTAAAAACAAGGTGGATTTTCCTGCACCATTAGATCCTAAAACTGCGAATTTTTTACCTTGTTCAATTTGTAGAGAAATACCTGCCAGTGCCGGCGTACCATCGGGATACTGATAGTGCAAATTCTCTGTTTCAATCATAATTTGGCTCATTGCATGTGTCCTCCGACCATTGCTGCTACCACAATTAATAGGGTATCAACCACGGCTATTGCCGCAATATTTCTTACGGAAATACATCTCTTCTGCTCTAGTACGCGCAACTCTCCTGTGTAACCCCTTGCCTCTAACGCTGTATAAAGGTCATTAGCACGTTTGTAAGAACGAATAGAAAGGTTAGAAATAAGTTGCCCCAGTGATCGATAACCTGTTTTTGTATTTTTATACCCCAGCCGTGAAGCTTGTGAAGTAAAAATCATTTCTGCTGTTTCCATTAACACAAAAATAAAACGGTAGATTAAGCTCATTAATTCTAACAAAAGCGTAGGAAATTTCAATTTTCGTAAGACGGCAATTAAATCCACCATCGGCGTGGTTAGCGATAAAAAATACAAGCAAGATACGGACGCTAATGCCTTTACGCCTAAATTGGCCGCTGTAGCCAGACTGCTAGTCGTTACTCCCAAAGATAGATTCCAGAAAGAAAACGTCCAGATGGCATCCAGCATGTGCTGATTGGGAACAGCGATGACAGCCACTGTGAGTACAGCCAGTACGAGGAAACCTGCAGGTAGAAGTAATAGCTTGAAGTAATAAAGTAGAGGGACTCCACCCGCAATGGTGGTAACCC
>JANKMV010000212.1 GCA_024650095.1 Bacillota bacterium
AAGGTGGTGCCGCTGGCGCAGACTTCTCCTTCTTCACATGGAGGGGGTGGTTCCACTGTATGCGTAAAAATCGCGGATTCCCATTCCACGCCGTTTACAATCAACCAGGCCTGAATGGAGTAATAAGATGTCTGTGGAGGGCCATAGCCGCTCTTTCCCCAGAAATTTTGCCAGCCTTCTCCCGAGGGAATTGTGGCGATCTCTTTCGTTTCACCGGCAGCAAGTTCTCCGGTAAAGAGAATCCATGACGGATCCACATTGGCTATGTCATAATCATCCACCTTAACCCGGTAGGGCGCTTCCACAGTAATAACAGACGCAGTATTGTTTGTTAGCGTAAGAACGATACTGTCTCCGGCGTATGTGGGGGAAACAGTTCCCAGTTCAACTTCAATTGGACCAACCGCCAAAGCCAGTCCAGAAAATAGTGATAGGACCATAACAAAGACAAGCAGTGATAACAGCACTCTCAACTTCTTGTTTTCTCTGTTGTTCATTTTTGCCACTCATTCCTCCTTCAATAACTCTTAGTCTCTAAAAGGTTCTCTTGCTCCCGTTATTATAGCTGTGGAATATAACACCTCCTTACTCATTGTCAAAGGCTAGGAAATTTAAAAGGTATTGTTAACCACATTTGAGTATATTTACAATATTTCTAAACTTAACTGCTCAATTCCTGCAAACTTCTATGAGTTTATTTAATACGCTGTTATGTATCTGACGAGGATGCGCCTGTTTATTGGCACAAAAAAGCCTTTTGCATATTAAGTGGAAATTAGCCGGAAATTTAATAAAACAGGCACGTTATTGGGTTTTCGGGTACGACCTGCTTGTTAATATCTGCTAGTCTGTTTATGACCCTAGTTTATCTGCTACGTTAGAAGGTAATAAGAGGAAAACTAAATACGATTGCAAATCTGTAATTATCTCGGTATAGATGCCTGTATTGGCAGACCGAACCATCGACAAAAAGACCATCCAGATGCTATCAACCTGAGCTTTCATGGAACAGAAGATTTTCAAGCTGACTAATAAAAAAGCAGTTTTTGCCAAAGAGTATATTAATCTGGCCAGGAATGTTGTTATGTAAGTGTAAAACAGAAATCACATGGAAACCGAACCTCTTTTATGGGATACTCTATTGCAAATGGACCCATTGAGGAGGTTTTTCTATGACTCACGCAGAGCGACAAATTGAACCCATATATAGTTAAAAGACAGATCAGGTCAGAGACTTTACTAGAGACGTTATTGATACTATTGGTAACCGCCTGGACGAAGTTATAATCCACATACCGAAAGATGAGCATATTAGAAGAATGCTTATAGTCATCCGAAAGAGCCACGTGTGTGATGTTTTAGAGCCATCATGTGGTGATCTGACCCTATTCAAAGATTGTAAGAATCTGAGTGGGTTGGCCTAGGCCTGTTCGTAATCTTGAGGCTAGCGGCGACCCACTGGATGAATTTGACGAGCGGCTTTGGATTGTGGCAATTGATATGGTCACCGTATAGCCGATGGTACATTAGTGCTTATTTTCAAGGATGGAACTGAAATTGGCAGTCGGTAGATTGAACAATAAAAAATACAAGGTATACATCACCTTAATCGACAACACACGCAGGACTCAAAATAGAAAATGAGCACTAGATTTTTACTTGTTCAAGAATAACTCCAGATATTCTTTGACCTCAGTAAAAGCCATATCGCTCCAATTAGAAGCGACTGAATTATGCTGGATACAATATTCAAACATTAAGCCACGGGAAAAACGTAATAACTTTCTGACTAGATCTCTGGAGGATATTGTTGAGGTAATGATTCCATCATTTTGTCCTTTTATTATCAGATCCTTTAAAATTCTAGAAATCGGTCGATCATCTGAAAAGAAGTAAGCATCATAGTGCTTTAATTGGCTTATATAAATATGCCTCTGAATATCTTCGTTTCCGACAGGCATATTTATATGTCTGTTTAGGATCAGAAGGATTTGTTCAATAGTACTCAAGCCTCCAAGATCAATTTGTTCAATAATCTTATCGCCGAACCTATAACAATAAAGGAGGGCTTCCTCTTTACTTTTAAAGTGGACGTAAAAAGTACCTGTTGCTATGTTAGAATGTTTAGCTATTTCAGCTATTGATATTTTGTTAATAGGTTTTGTTTTTAAAAAGTAAACTAATGTAGATACAATTATTTCCTTAGTTTTACTGGCTTGTAATTGACGTTTTGTTAATTTTGAAATCATAAACACCTTCTTTTGTTTAAATACAAGTTATTTAGATATCTTGCTTGAATTAATTATAAGGTTAAATATTACAAAATTCAATGCACCTGTCAATTAATAAATGCCCAATAATTAAACTTGACAAAACATATGATTTCGTGGTAATTTTGTGGTGAATGCATTCAGTGAATTAAATCACCGAATTTAAAGTTGGAAAGGTAGGGATAGTGAAAATCAATGTAAATGGTCACTATATTAAAATATACTTATAAGGAGCTGGAAATATTGAGAAAAATTATCATTTTACTTCTGCTTATATCTATTCTTTTTAGTATTATTGGGTGTCAGAGAACCAACACTGATGAGAAAGAGATTTTTACTCCTGGAACATATGAAGGGGAAGGGAATGGACATAATGGAAAGATTAAGTTAGAAGTAACGGTAGATGGCAATCAAATTAAAACAATTGATGTAAAGGAACACAACGAAACTGCAGGGATCACTGACAGCGCGTTTAACAGACTTCCAGCTGAAATAATTGAGCAACAGACAGTTGCTATAGATATGGTCACAGGGGCAACTTCTACAAGTAAGGGAATTTTGGAAGCTGTTAAATCAGCACTTTTGGCTGCAGGAGCATCTGAAGCAGACATCACAAAAGCACCTACTAAAAAGGATGTCACTGGTCAGTTAATAGAAAAAAATGCAGATGTAATTGTCATTGGCACTGGCGGTGCGGGTATGTCTGCTGCTGCTGATGTTATAAAGGCAGGAGGAACTGTAATAATAATTGATAAAATGCCAACGGTGGGGGGAAATACAATATTAGCAGGAAGTGCTATGAATGCAGCAAGCCCTGAAGTTCAAAAATTACAGGAAATGCCAGCATCTCAGGTTATAGCGATAGAAGAACTATTAGCTTTAGAGCCTAAAGATGAATATATGGCAAAATGGCAGGAAGAAATCAAAGCTGATATGAAAGAATATAAAGCAAAAGGAGCCACATACCTTTACGACTCCCCCGCTTTACATAAGCTACAAACTTACGTAGGGGGAGACTATGTTGGCAATCCAAAACTAATAGAGATTTATGGCAATAAGGCATTAGATGCTGTTAATTATTTAAAGGAATTGGGTACAGAATGGTCACCAAATATACTTGCTGCAGTTGGAGCTACGTGGACAAGAAGTCATCAACCCGTAAAATCATCCGGTAGTAATGGATCTGCTTTTGTTCTCCCACAATTAAAGTTTGTAGAAGATAACGGAGGAGAGGTTTTAGTAGAACATAAAGCTGAAGAATTAATTGTTGAGAATGGTAGAGTTGTGGGAGTAAAGGGAACCAAGTCAGATGGAACACCATTTGATTTTAGGGGAAATAAGGGTGTTATTTTAGCAACAGGCGGATTTGCAGCAAACGTAGAAATGCGTCAGGAATATAATAAGCACTGGGCAAATCTCGATGAAACAGTACGAACTTCAAATCCTTCTAGTGCTACAGGTGACGGGATTATAATGGCTAAAGCTATAGGAGCAAATCTGGTAGATATGGAATGGATCCAATTGGTTACAGGCTCAGGTAAAGGTACATTTACTGCATCAATACTTAATAATATTTATGTTAATATTATTGGAGAGAGATTTATAAATGAAGATGCACGTCGTGATCATCTAAGTCAAGCTGTCTTGAGCCAACCTAGAAGTATGTTCTGGCTATTGACAGATGGTCATACAACCATTGACACTTTAGGCGGGTATGCAGTGGATGGTACACTAATCGATGATAGGGTTGATAACACTCAACTTTTTAAAGGAGATACTATAGAAGATTTAGCAACGCAAATTGGTATAGATCCAGTTACATTACAAAAAACAATTGATCAATATAATGAGGCAGTAGTTAAAGGGAATGATATATTAGGTCGTAAAGTATTTGATAAACAGTTTAGTAAGCCTCCATATTATGCAGGCATCGGTGTGGCAGTCATCCATCATACTATGGGTGGTGTTAAAATTGATGAAAATGCACAGGTCATTGATACTTCCGGCAACCCTATTCCAGGACTTTATGCAGCAGGGGAAGTTGCAGGTGGAATTCATGGTTCAAATAGATTAGGAGGAAATGCAATAACAGACATTGTAGTATTTGGACGTATTGCAGGAGAAAATATAATGAAATAGGTTTGCACATTAATGCAGGGAAGGGAATAAAACACATGGGATGAAAAGATAGTAAAAATCGTCCTATCATTAAATATGAATACCAGTATTTAGATAAAGAAAAAAGACAGTAATGTAAAAAAACTAGACGCACTGGTATACCAG
>JANKMV010000213.1 GCA_024650095.1 Bacillota bacterium
GGCCAAAAACCAATGAATACAGTACGAGACCAATTCCCAATACCATGCCCCCGGCAAAACCACCCCCAGGAGATTGATGCCCATGAAAGATAATGTAGAGTCCATACATTTGCATGATGGGAATAATGAAGCGAGAAACCGCTTGCAACAGTGAATCATCCAAACCTATTTCACCGCCCTTTTTAGTGTGATATAATTCACAAAAATAAAATCCCCCTCGCAAACGGCGCAAGAGAAATCAGTTCGTCCGGTGGTAAGGTATTTTTTTTCCCAGAGGACTAGGCTAATAGTATTTCGCACTGATTTCGACTGTTACCCTCAGTAAACAAAGATGCAAAATCTTACGAAAATTAAGCCACCACATCTGCTTACATTTAGCAGAACGACACAGCTCTTACTGTTATTTCGTTTCATCTTGAGGTAAGGATGTGATTCCAATCACATGTGAGATGTCTGCGTTACAATAAGGGCAAAGCCACTGGATCGTAGGCGATTCTGCAGCAGAATAGGAAGCTTTATCACACGAGGGGCATATCTTATAAGGCATATGCAACACTCTCCCTTTCTCATCCTTTACATTTTCTACAACGGCTTCCATTATCCTCTTTCTAGATGGTAAATATTACTTGCTATTGCGCGCATAAATAATACGCAGTCCCTCTAATGTCAACATGGGATTAATGGTTTTCATGGTCTCGGATTCTTGGCTAATAAGGGTAGCTAATCCTCCCGTCCCTATTACTTGAGGTTTTTGTAGGAACTCATTTGACATTCTTGTCACAATTCCATCAACCTGCCCTGCGAAACCATAAATAATTCCCGCTTGCATACTGGCAATGGTGTTACGTCCAATCACTCGTGGCGGCGTCACTAGCTCAACACGGGGCAGTTTTGCTGCTTTTTGGAAGAGTGCTTCCGTAGAAATGCCGATACCTGGTGCAATGGCACCTCCTAAATAATCCCCCCGCGCTGAGATGGCATCGAAGGTGGTGGCCGTGCCAAAATCCACGATAATTAACGGTCCCCCATATAACTCATACCCAGCAACAGCATTAACAATGCGATCTGCACCAACCTCCCGGGGATTATCCATAAGTATATTCAACCCCGTCTTAATGCCAGGACCTATCACCATAGGCTCACAGTTAAAGTAACGTTGTGACATTTCACTTAACGCTGACATCAGCGGTGGAACCACAGAGGAGACGATGACGCCACGTAATTGATGATCATCTATACCCGCTTGCAAAAATAAGTTCTTGAGAACAACCCCATACTCATCCCCTGTTTGTTGCCTATTCGTGGAAATGCGCCATGAAACTTTCAGTTTTTTCCCATCATAGACACCAAGCACAATGTTTGTATTTCCCACATCTACGGCTAAAAGCATACGACACCTCCTTATTTATTCATTATGTAACGAAACTTCGCCTGCCCAGAACGCTTCGATTCCATTTGCAGTTTCAACGAGTAGTGCCCCTTGTTCGTTAATATCTACGGCATGACCAACAATACGTTGACCAGCACAATGGACTACCACATCTTGACCCAGTGTTATCGAGTACTCCCGCCAGCGCTTCAGTATAGCGCTAAACCCATGTTGTACAACGTAATTATATTCCTGTTCAAATCGTTGTAAAAAGATACGGACCCATTCTGTACGTTGCACCGCTTGTCCTGTTTGCACAAGTAAGGATGTGGCAATGTCCTTAACACTCTCCGGAAAACTAGTGATGGCAACGTTTGCATTAAGCCCAATTCCCACGATTAAGTAGCGTACACAATCCATTTCTGCAGATACTTCAGTGAGAATACCTGCCACCTTTTTTCCATGCAACAACAAGTCGTTAGGCCATTTAATACCAACAGCAACATCGGCAATCAATTCTGTTGTCTCTGCCGCAACCACCGCCGTTAAGAGCGTAATGCTTTGCACCTTGAAGGGTTGTATTTGTGGTCGCAAGATAAGAGAGAGCCAGATTCCACCTTGTGGGGAATTCCACTCCCGCCCTAAACGCCCACGTCCCTCTGTCTGCATTTCGGCAACGACGATGGTCCCATCAGAAGCACCATCTTGGGCTAACTCCCTTGCTCGCCTGTTCGTTGAATCGATGGTTGCATACGCATAAATCTTTCGCCCTAGCAACTCTGTCGTAAGACCATGGCGAATTTCAAAAGGGATTAGAAGATCTGGCACAGCCCTTAAGCAATAACCTCGCCGTGGCGACGAGTCAATCGTATACCCTTTCTCGCGCAATCGTCCGATATACTTCCATATTGCAGTACGACTCACTTGAAGAGTTCGACTCACTTCTTCACCTGACACGTACATATTGGTCTTTTCCCTTAATAGCATCAAAACTTTTTCTTCCATGTCAGCCTCCGTAATAGTTGTGACAGTTCCATTGTAAAGAGTCCTACTACCCTTGTCAATCTAACGATGATAGACTCATGCTTTTGTTATCATGGTGACAAAGAAAAAGACCTGGAACGGACGAACCAGGTCTTTACTTCAATAGTTATCTATACATATTTTATTTCTCTACAGTAGCTAGGAGTTCTGTAAGTTGATCGGCAAGTTGTGGTAACCCTACAGGTTGTATACGCAAACTGCGAATCACTTTGCGAAATTGCTGTAATGTGCCCATCAAAATAACATCACCACTTGCTTGCGAGTTATTGACTGCGCCTGCAGCAACAGCTGCTTCGCCACCCTTTGACAGCATTTCTTGCTTGAGAATGTTAGCCGCAGTGGCAGAAATACCAGTGGCCAAAATGACGCGAAATACTGCTTTGGGAGCCATAATATTAATACTGACAGGGCTAGCGCCAACTTTGGCAATCTCTTCTTTCGCTTGTATCAAGTTTTCTATCTTTAGTAGTTTCACATCCATGCGACTAGCTCCCCTCATGATGTTGCAACCGTAGTGAACGAAGTGCCACTGTCAAGACATAGGTGGCCAAGGTATAAAGAGGAATTTGTACCACCATCGCTACCAGCCTTGGTACTAATACAGTCAAGAATGGAAGTCCCTGGATCCAAGCCAATCCCCATGTTGTAAGAATTGCGCCACAAAAAATTTCTGCAATCAGTATGGCCACTAATATCTTTAGCTGCCACAATCCTGTGTGTTCGCCAAAAAGTCGTATGACGAGCGGTGGAATCACACCACGTAAAACCGATGCAAGAAAGAGTTGCGGTATAAAAGCAGCACCGAAAGAGTTGAATAAATACCCCACGAGATCTGCAACACCACCAACTAAACCCCCTACACTAGGACCAAATAATATCCCAGCAACATAAATGGGAATAGTACCAAATGAAAGGCGAATTGTGCCCGCCGCAACCATAAAAGAAGCAAAACGTGTGAGTACGATACTCATAGCAACTAAAAGTCCTGCATTGGTTAAATTTCTCGTAGTAACCTTCAAAAAAAACACCTCCTTCCTCTTAGGATGGCAGAGAGCGCCACACCCAAGAGAAAAGAGGTTTTCCTTGCTCTTTCAGTGCGACAGCGGATGCGGTGACATATCGCAGGCGCGACCTTTCGTCTACGGGCAACTTCCCATCCCATAGCACTTGACGCATGCCACCTACTCTGCATTATTTGTCTCCGTGCCCATAGGTGGGCACGGAGCAAATATTTCATTGAAGCAAAAGCTGCTATATTCAATTTTATGGCTTCAGTGTATCATGAATGGCTTTGAAAATCTAGCCTCTTTTTTTAGAATACACCTTCAACTTTACCTGTATCTATATTTACATCAACACGTTGGAATGCCGGCGTTGCAGCCGTACCCGGCATGAGAGTAATGGCTCCAGCCACAGGGACGACAAAGCCAGCTCCCTTATAGGTTAAGATGTCCCGTACACGCAACTTCCAGCCTTTAGGCACACCTTTAAGCATCGGGTTATCCGTTAAGGATAAGTGTGTTTTTACCATGCAAGTACCCATTGTGGCTGTTTCTGGATCTTTCTCCATGCGAACTAACTTCTCCATCGCCTCGGTAGTATATTCAACACCATCGGCGCCATATACCTCTGTAGCGATAAGATTAATCCGCTCACGTAGTGGAGTGTCAAGCTCATAGAGATATTTAAAATCACTTGGCTCATTGCATGCCTCAATAACAGCATCGGCAAATTCTAAGGCACCTTCGCCCCCAAACTGCCAATGTTTAGATAAAGCAACACGGGCACCTGCGGCTTCAGCTAAGCGACGCACAAGATTAATTTCATTCTCGGTATCACTATAGAATGCATTAATACATACAACTGGACTAATACCAGATTTCTTAACTGTATTAATGTGGTGAATAAGATTTTCACAACCTTTTTCCACCCACTCAAGTTGCTCTTCACCGTACGCCGGATCCAATGGCTTGCCCGGCATGGGTAGCGGAGCACCACCATGTGCTTTCAGAGCACGAATGGTTGCCACAACAACGGCTGCGTCGGGCTTTAAGCCAGACATACGACATTTCAGATTCCAGAACTTCTCAAAACCGA
>JANKMV010000214.1:0-2196 GCA_024650095.1 Bacillota bacterium
ATTTTGATCAATAAGAGAAAAAACGGTACCTAATAGAGGTGTATGAGTATTGGGATCTTATTACAGGAATCTAAATAAGCGTATGACGAAAATTCTTAAAGATAGAATAAGGCGTTATCTCAAGATTTTGGAACGAATTATATTAGGTAACCATCTCATGAGCTTTAAGACGGGGAGGCGACATTATCAATCGAAAAGAAATTGAGAGACGTTTTAATAAGATTGATGCTTATTTAAAAGGACTTACTGATAGTAACCCCCCCGCTGCAATTAAAGCTGCCCGAGCGCTAAATGCAGATGATATATTGAGCCTATACAACGTAGATGCTCTTACCTCTGGAACGCTAATAGACGCAGGAGTTGCTGCAGGTGATATTGCCGCAATTGATGAAGGTATTGTCATTTTAGAACGCCTCGTTTCTGCTACTCCTGAGGCGAGGGGTGACATACAGTATTGTCTAGCAAATGGGTTATCTTCAAAAGCAGATTTCGATGCCACTGAATATCCTGAGTGGTATCTGATTACTGCGGATATTCGCCAAAGGGCTAGGCGATTCTACCAATCTTCTGCTTCGAATAATTTAACTCCAATCGGAATCAGGTCTCAGGCGTATACAAACCTTGGCAACTCCCTTCTTCGTGGCTTTAGGTTGGTGGAAGCTTATGACTGTTACACAAGCGCCCTCAAATACGATCCGACAAACAGTATAGCACTAATAGGTGCATCGCGAGTACTTCTCAGGCTTGCTAGGATTGGGGCAGGAGACTCTAATGTACTTCTGTCTGTTGCTGATAAGTATTTAATAAAGGCCAAAGAAAACCCAGAACGTATTCGACAATTGGCGGGAGAGAAAGCCTATCAGTTTCTCTCCAAATTTCTGGGTACTGATATCCCCACTGGTGAATTGCCAGACTTGGTTGCCGCTACTGATTACCAAAGATTCGTGGCTAAACATCGTCTGACTTTAGCCCCTACGATTGAAGGTCTTGACCTCAGTACTTCTCGTTGGGATTCGCTTCATGTTCATGGCATTACTGAGCATATTAGTGCAGGACAAGGTGTACCTCCTCTCTTTGCAATGTTAAATATACTTAAATCAGAGTATCTTGCAGCTAGGTATCTCGCTTATTTAGCTTTAAATAGTACTTTGCCTGAAACCGGCAAGTACCATGACACTTTGGATTATGCTAACTATGGGATTAAGGAATCCATTCTAACTTTGGCACAGCGAACATGCCTCGATGTACTCGATAAAGTAGCTGTGGCAGCAAGTGAGTATCTTAGGTTACCAGGTGAACCCTCTAATATTTATTTTACCAACAGATGGTTTGTCAATCCGAAGCTTGGGGAGTCATTAGCTTGGCAGCCACAAATCCGCGAAGCGATATTAAGAGGGAATACGGCACTTATTGCCATTTCGGAAGTATCTTTAGACATTAAAGCTGGGGGGTTCCTGCAGGATAAGAAGATGCTACGAAACTCTTCTACCCATCGATTTACTGTTCTGCACGATTTGGGTGGGTTTTCGAGTCGGAGCAGCAATTATGTTGACCACCACTCGTTTGACGAATTTGTTAACCAACTGATCGAGACCTTGCAACTAGCTAGGGCTGTCATTCTTTACTTTGTTGAGATGGTTACCCAGAATGAGCATCTAGTGGAAGATGAAGGTGTTTTTAAGGGGCAATTGTTTGTTCCCGATCATGATTGGGTGCGTGGTGAAGAGGTGTAATAGCACATTGAGCATTCTTCCTTTATCTAATCAGTGAGAATTATGATTTCAATTCTCACAAAAAAATTGCTATTCCCTAAATGGCTAGCTAATATAGTTTTCTGAAAAATCATATTATTCATATTCCCGTTAGGCTAATAATTAGAGTGCGACGGGAAGCAACACGGAATAAAACGAAGAGCAGGATTTCAAAAAGAAAGGTATCAGATGTGAAAAACTTCAAATTATAGGAAGTCCACATTATCTTTCGATACCCAATTGAACTGCTCATTTGGCAGTAACTTATTCAATATGTACGAGATATGATGGGATAAGTATTGCGAGGAGCCGTATGCCCGAATTGGGTACGTTCCGATCTATGAGGGTTGTACGTTTAATGTAGCCATGGAGTAAATATCGTGGCACTCCTAAAGAAAACAGGTAAACGGTAAAAACAAACCTGCTCCTAAAGTTAGAAAGGCAC
>JANKMV010000214.1:2206-4495 GCA_024650095.1 Bacillota bacterium
CAAGCATAGAAAATTCGTAAGTATCAATAGTGAGAGGTTGCGTAGCAATGGCAGATATGGAGACTGATTTTAATATTGAAGATTATCGAACTGAACATTCAATGGATTATTTAATAGCAATGGAATTAATCTTAAATACTCCGTATAAAGTTGAAGCTTTTCAAACTCTATACGGAATAACAAGATTACACATACCAAATATATTATATAAATATTATAGTCTTTCAGATAATGATAGTTTAAACGAGTCGAAAATAGAAACTTTGCGTAATGAGAAAGTTTACATGTCTGATATTAAATCTTTGAATGATCCGTTTGATAACAAAGCTTATTTTTATAAATATGAAGAACTACGAAAGTATAAAGAACTACATGCAGTCGATGGTAGAATAATCGATGATTTATCTTCTTTTTCAAGAGTCTCTTCATTTACCGCAAATGGAATCAACTGTATGCCAATGTGGGCGCACTATTCAAATAACCACCAAGGGTTCTGTGTATTATATGACATGAAGAATAAAAATAATACTAAACTTTCAGGGTGTATGTTTCCAATTCAATACTCTACTACACGAATAGACATTACAAGTATAATGGATGAACAAGTTCAAATGGTGTTGTCTGAAAAACAAAAGCAAATGGCCGCAGGGAGGAAAGAAATAATAATTGATGATTTGACATTAGTCTTCTTAATATCCTATTTGGGAAATATAAAACATGAGACATGGAGTTACGAAAAGGAATATAGATGTACTGCTGGTGCCACTGCAAAGGGAATGCCTTTTATAACGGCTATTCCCCAAAAATTGTATATCGGAAAAGATTGCTCACCTAGATACATAAAAAAGCTAATCGATGTTGCGTTCGAGTTAAACATTCCAGTATTTCAAATGATATTTAATGAGTATGATACCAATTACAATTTGACCGCAAAAAAGATACTTTGAAGGGGGACTCTCCATTAACCATATACTGATTAGGCTAATAACACGCAGTTCGTGCAAGCAATAATTATAGCAATAATGAGCAGTTAAAATATCTAAAGAAAGAATAATACAAGAAAAGTGAGCACATGTAACGGATAGAGAGTAACAACTGCGCCAAATCGCTTAATGAGTTATTAGGAGCGCAAATACTATGGCCATTCCGGTTGCAAAGCTTTTCGACTTTAGGTGAAGTGGATTGGTAATTTAGGAACGTCGAATGTAGACGGACGAACTAATAGCTTTGCTATAGCTGTGCAAAAGGAGAAAATAGTATGTTTAATACCGATAAACCAATAAATAAAATAAGTGAAGACAAGCTTGGACGGAGTTCATTTGCCAAACACCTCGCAAATGCAATAATGCAATTTAAAACAAAAGATAATTATGCAATCTCACTGCAAGGAAAATGGGGCTGTGGAAAGACCTCTATCCTAAATATGGCGGTTGAAGAAATCAGACAATTATCCGAAGTAGTAAATAACGAAAAAATAATTATTGTACAATTTAATCCTTGGAACTTTACTGATACTAACCAACTGATAAATCAATTTTTTCTGACTCTCTCGAATTCTTTAAAATTTAATGATAAAGAGCAGAGAATGCAAAATGTAGGGTCTGCAATTGAAAAGTATTCGTCCGCTTTAGAGTATTCAGAGTATATACCAGTAGTAGGACCATACTTAAAACTATTGCCTAAACTGTCCGGAAAGCTAGGTAAGTCAATGAAGGATAAGGCAGAGTCGAAACTAAATGATGTTTCTTATAGAAAAAATGAAGTAGAACGAGCGTTAAGAGAGTTAGATACCAGGATTTTAGTAGTGATTGATGATATACTTTCGAATGAACAAATTCAACGCATTTTTCAATTGGTAAATGCTGTTGCTGGTTTTCCAAACATAACATATTTACTTTCATTTGATAAAGATATTGTGGTGCGCGCATTAAGTGATGTCCAACATTGTGATGGAGAGGAATATCTGGAAAAAATAATTCAGGTCCCATTTGATGTGCCACCACTAAGTATTAAAAGGCTTCATAATATTCTATTTGAAAAGCTCGATGATTTAGTTGAAGTTCACGGCGGCATGGAATTTGATTTAGCACGCTGGTCAAACGTTTTTAGTTCTTGTATAAGCCCATTTATAAACACATTGCGTGATATTAATAGATTTTGTAATGCTTTAGCATTTATGTATTCGACAGTAAAGGAAGAAGTAGATTTTATTGATATGGCAGGGATATGTGCCTTGCGGGTATTTGCTTCTTCGATTTTCGAGTGGATTAGGGATAATAAATTTTCTCT
>JANKMV010000215.1 GCA_024650095.1 Bacillota bacterium
AGGGAACAGTTAGCTGTCCCTTCCATCTTTCTACTATCGAGCTAATTATTCTCGAGCACATCCGCTTATATATAATGATCCTGACCATGCCACAACTGTCACATATGCTCCGAGTGCCTCGGAACGGTCAAGACCGTTCCCTACATTGTTTAAGATATATCATTCTTGTAATATGAAGATATATCAAATTATATTGCGAAGATGATATCACTCCTGTCTTACGAATATATATCAATCCTAGAATATGAAAATAGTATCGGTTACTACGTCGAATAGCAATTGAGTGACGTTAATGACAAGTTTATTCTTTAGACAAGAAACCGCTTGCTTAAGAGAAGAGCAAGCGGTTTCTTGTACTGTTTTGTTATGATGCATATCAATTTATAGTTTGTAAAGCGGCTAAGGTAACCAGTACTGAAAGGCGCGGGTAAGGGATCTGAATGGGAGCGCCTTTCTTGTACTGGCAGAAAAACATGTCGCTTGCAATTAGCAAGCGGCTAAGGTAGCCAGTACTGAAAGGCGCAGGTAAGGGATCTGATTAGGAGCGCCTTTCTTGCACATGTCGGAATTAATCTGTCACATGCGCCTGAACTCAGGCTATTTTGCAGCGGGTCAGGTGAAGCCGGGGCGCTGCGATGGACAAGTGTCACAAGAACTATCCCGTGCACTACTTTTGCTTGTATTGAAGCCATATATTTCTTGTAGTTGGCTACTACCGCAGACCGGACAGCGAACTTTGCTTTTTTCGGCACTGCTAATAAACTTTTCAAACCTATGATTACACAATTTACATGTATATTCATACGTTGGCATCAATTAAACCCCCTCATCCCACAATGTAACGCAAACTCAGTCGCTCTTTTATGTTGTTGTGCCTACTTGTATCAGACAGATTTAGTTCACTCGCTAATTCTCTTTGAGTTGAACCACCTTTTCTATAATATGCTCCGCCGTGAAGCCAAACTCTTCTATTAGTATATTGGCCGGTGCAGATGCACCAAAGTGATCAATGGAAATAATCTCTCCTTCACACCCAGTAAAGCGGTGCCAACCCATGGAGTGGCCTGCTTCTATGGCTAAGCGTTTTTTGACGGAGCTAGGCAACACTTGCTCTCGGTACGTTTGCGATTGTGCTAAGAATAATTCCCAACTCATCATACTAACGACGCGCACATCAATGCCTTTCTCCCATAAAACTTGTTTCGCTTTCAGGGCCAGCTGAACTTCAGAGCCACTGGCAAGCAAGATGACGTCAGGGGCCTGCCCCTCTTCTCGGCCAAGGATGTAGGCACCCTTTTGCGCATCAGTGCCCGTACCAGGCAGCTGAGGTAGGTTTTGCCTGGTAAGAATAAGCGCGGTGGGACCATCGGTCCGACCCACGGCGGCGAGCCAGGCAGCGGCAGTTTCGCGTCCATCGGCCGGCCGCAGAACATGTAAATTTGGAATGGAACGTAAGTTAGCCAATTGCTCAATAGGTTGGTGCGTCGGTCCATCCTCCCCTACGCCAATGCTGTCATGTGTGAAGACATAGACAACGGGTAAACCCATTAACGCGGCTAAACGTACCGTGGGCTTCATGTAGTCCACAAAGACAAAAAAAGTCGAGGCATATGCACGTAACCCTCCATGCAAAGCTATACCAGAAGCAATGGCTCCCATAGCATGCTCCCGCACGCCAAAGAATATATTATTGCCTTGATAATTTTCCGCCTGGAAGTCACCTAGTCCCTTTAAATACGTTTTTGTGGAGGCATTTAAATCTGCAGAACCACCCATCAAATTGGGCAGATGTTGCGCAAGAACTTGCATAATCTGCCCCGAAGCCGCACGTGTAGCCACTGGTTTTTCAAATTGCCAGAGCGCCTCATCAGCTTCTAATGTGGTAGGGAGTTCATTGCTATGCCAAGCGTCCCAGCGAACCGCCTCCTGGGGATACTGGTCACGATAGGTGGCATAAAGCTTGTCCCAAGCTAATTTTTCGTCTTCCAGTTTTTTGGTTACTGATCTGAGGTGATCCCGCACTTCCGCTGGCACAAAAAAGGTAGGTTCTTCTGGCCACTGCAAATTTTCTTTGGTTAGTTTAACTTCCTCTGTACCCAAAGGCGAACCATGTGCCGCAGATAAACCTTGTTTATTGGGGCTACCAAAGCCGATGGCCGTGCGCACCATGATTAGCGAAGGCTCCTGTGAACGTTGTGCCTGCTCAATAGCATCAGCGATGGCCTGCATATCTGTGCCATCTGCGACCCGCTGCACATGCCACCCATACGCAGCGAATCGTTTATCCACATCTTCCGTAAAAGCCACCTTTGTACTGCCATCTATGGTAATTTCATTATCATCATAAAGGCAGATTAAGCGTCCTAATTTCAAGTGTCCTGCTAATGATGCGGCTTCTGAGGTAATACCTTCCATAAGGCAACCATCACCGGTGTAAACATAGGTATAGTGACCCACCAAATCAAATTCCGGTTTGTTAAATTCAGCCGCTAATCTGCGTTCGGCCATGGCCATACCTACGGCATTGGCAAACCCTTGCCCAAGTGGCCCGGTGGTTGTTTCCACACCCACAGTATGACCATATTCTGGGTGACCGGGTGTTTTGCTACCCCACTGGCGGAATTGCTTGAGATCATCCAACGTTAAATCATAATCGAACAAATGCAAGAGCGCATACAAGAGCATAGAGCCGTGACCGGCGGATAAGACAAAGCGATCTCGATTAGTCCAAGTGGGATCACTTGGACTATGATGCATAAAACGCGACCATAAGGTATATGCCATGGGCGCACCACCCATGGGTAGACCAGGATGGCCAGATTTGGCTGCTTCAACAGCATCTACTGCTAAAAAACGAATAGTGTTAACAACCTGTGCTTCAATTGATTTCATATCATCCCTCCAAAAACCTATTACCTTGCTCTTTCCTATTTTATCTAATCTACACTAAAAAAAACAAGTGATACTTTTCATATTGCGACAAATTGCTCCAAGTTCACCAATGCTTGCATGGAGAACATTATTTCATTACTGCTATCAGTCGCATTAAAAAAACAAGCAAAAGTAATTTCTCCAGTGTTGAAGTAAGAATCCGGTAGCTTTACTACCGGATTCCACTTTAGTCTGCAATTTTTTGAATTAATTTAGCCACGTTCTCAGCAAAACGCTCTGCCGTGCGCACACCTTCTTCATCCTGCATCGCGTCGCCTGGCTCGCGTCCCACCACAATGTTCCAATATGTAGATCCCGGAACAATCATTTCGTTAATAAAGAAAAACATTAACATTTCCTGAATGGTTGCGGTGGCACCACCACGTCGGTTAATGGCAATGGGACCGCCCACTTTCCAAGAAAGGAATCTATCGTTACCTCCGGAGATGTAGCCTAGTCTTTGCAATAAATTCATCATGTCGCCACGAGCTGTACCAAAGTAGACGGGCGAACCAATTATGAAGCCCTTCGCCTTTTTAACTTTTTCCACAATTTCATTTAAATCATCCTTTTGGATGCACTTACCTGCACCCCGACACTTTCCACAGGCTATGCAGGCCTTAATATTCTTTCCCACTAATGTTACAATTTCTGTTTCTAATCCCAAGGCATTGATTTTTTCGGCACACCTTGCTAAAATTTGTTCCGTATTGCCCCCCTTTCGAGGACTTCCAGAGATCAATAATACTTTTTCCATTGCTATGCCTCCTCTCTGCCTCAACTATACACCATACATACTTTTTATGTCTATGTAGTAAAATCAGTTTGTTGCCATTTTCTCTACGGTAACATTGCGATTCGTTGCTGATAAATCACTTAGTAAATACATGGTAGAGTAGTAATCGACGTTACCGCCGACTGTGTCAACCACTTGATTCTCCACGACGTAAATCGTTATACGCTCGTTATCCAGTTTTATATTCTCAATTTCCAAATCACGACGTGTTTGTTCATCATAATTAGCCATGGTATACATACCGTCGTCATTAAAAAAGTAAAAGACACCGGGATTATGTAAATTTTGATTCCGCCAGTGCAAAACGTCAATGGGGGATTCCTCTGTTACAGCATAGGTTTGCATAAATTCTTTTAAAAATCCATGTTCATAGGGAGTTTCTTCGGCATTATTTCGTCCACAACCAGCAAACAAAAGGATGAAAAATATCGATACAACAATTCTTTTCAAAGCCAGAACCCCCTTCTTATAGCAAGTGTATAACAGAAGTTTTATGAGGTGTTTAACATAGTATTAAAAAAACATAAAATTTACCAATTTCGTTGATGTTACTTCTTTGGCATACCACTTGCATAAGGGAGCAGGAAAAGTGGGTTGAGGAATCCGCAACGGTCAAGACCGTTCCCTACATTCGCTAAAGCGGTATAATTTCCACAGTACAAGAAAGGCACGCTAATTCTGCTCCCTTAACGCGTGCTTTTCTGTGCCGGTTTCATTAGCCTCTTTGCAAATGCAAA
>JANKMV010000216.1 GCA_024650095.1 Bacillota bacterium
CAAGGTGGTAAAAAGAGGGATATACAAAGATTCAAACCACAAGTAGTGCCCCTCAATATGTCTTATGCGCACTTCGATTCGTTCCGGCTGCAGCGTGTTGACCACATTAAACAGCGAAGCAAACGCAATTTCTATATCATCAGGATGAAAGAATAACGCTGGATTATCATTCGTTAAAAGAGCCTCCGGTTCATAGCCAAGTAATGTTTTATGCCTATGATTTGCGTAATAAAGAACTCCTTTTGGATCTAGGTAGGATACTAAATCAGCAAGGTTTTCCATCATCAAAAGCTGCTGCTGGTCTTCTTCTACCCGCACACGTATTTGCTCGATACTCGCAGTCATCATCAGTAAATCATCATGCTCGTCTACAGTGCTATCCAGATTTAGTAAAAGAGCACGTTGAATCTCTGAAACACTACTTTTCAAATCATACCAACGTGTGATCAAAGTTTTTTCCAAAATATAATAAGTAGCAAAATAAGCGGCGACCAAAACCACGGCAATAGATACAGCGAATATTGGGGTTGCTGACGTTCTGATTGCTAGGGTGACAATTGCCAGCAGGGATAAAAGCAAGAGAAAGAGCAACCCAAGCCGAAGCTTAAAGCGTAAAGACATTAGGCACCAACCTTACGACGTTTTTTGCTGACTCGCTTAATTACAAAGAGTAAACATATTTAAGTAAATTCTTTAAATTTTCTAATAATCCTGCTTGTACTTACCTTGTTGCTAAATGCGACACGTTTATATCCGTTTGAGAGGTAATCTATTTGCAGCGAGGACGTTAAAAGGCTACCTATCCATTGGCTTTGTAGATGGGTTGCTCATTTAAATAACCTTTCATCTTGCCATATTTGCATAACGTTCTCACTAGGGCCAGATCACATATTTAATAGCCATAAGAAAAAGCGCGATGGTAATAACAGTACGGAAAGATTCTTGGGGAACTTTATCAGAAATTCTTTTCCCAACATATCCGCCGAGGTATGATGCAGGTACTGCCAAGACCAAAGCTACTACTAAGTTATCAGTTAGAATAATTCCATCGAGTTTATATTTTAAGATTCTGCCGCTATCTACAAAAATGCCGATGGCTCCAGCAGTAAAAACGAAAACTTCTTTTTCTAGATTAAACGCGGATAAAAAGGCAGCTCGTATAGCACCGCCAACACCAAAAATTCCAGAAACGAAACCTGATAATAATCCTCCCGTTATGGCAGTCGATTTATTTGCTTCTATTTGCCAGTTTTTATTTCTATTTACGAATATAACATACAGCAAAAAAAACAGTCCCAGTACACGGGACAAAATAACGTCTGAAAGAAAAGGTAGCAGTTGTGCTCCGAAGAAACTGGCAATGATACCCGGAATACCAAACAGAAGCGCGAGCCGTACCTGTCTTCCAGCACGAAAAAACCACATCTTCCACAAATTGCCGAACCAATGAATAACACCAGTAAAAAGCAGTGTAACTCCGATGGGATAGAAAAAAGCCAAGGTCGGCACCATAACTGTCGCTATACCAAAACTAGTGATGGTACCAACAACTGAGGCGATGAACGTTAACATGATTAAACTGAAGATTTCCATATGCCTCTCCTTGAAGATGAGTATTATTTGATCATTTTTCTTAACTTTTCAATTTGTTCTACCTGTCCAAGAACAACTAATTTATCGCCGCTCTGAATTAGTTCTTGCGAACCAGGGTTGACACGTATTTTTGTTTCTCTTTCCTTTTTTATTGCCAAAACATTAAGACCCGTACGTTCGGGAATATGGGCCTCTTGTAGCGTCATGTCTATCAATGATGATGTTTCCGTGATTGTAACTTCCTCCAAATCAAGCACAACTTCGCCCATATGAGTTATAATATCTAAGAATGACACAACTGTGGGTCGTAGCAATAATGATGCCATCCGCGTTCCACCCAATTCATTGGGGGAGATGGTGTTATCCGCGCCTGCACGTTTTAGTTTGATATGAGCCTTGTTGCCGATGGCACGGGAAACTATGTGTAAAGCAGGATGCATTTCTCGGGCCGTTAATACAACAAAAACATTATCTGCATCATTGGATAGACAAGTTACCATCCCCTTTGCAGATCTTATTTGTGCTAAATCAAGAGTTTCTTCATGCGTAGCGTCACCATGAATGACTAGGACGTTGTCAGCTAACAAGTCAGTGACTTTATCTTCTTCCTTTTCTATCACAACAAAACTTGCGTTGCTTTTTCTAAATCGTTTTATTACACTTAGGCCTGTTTCACCCGCGCCGCACAGAATGTAATGGTCATGTAAGTTCTGTATCGTTTTTTCCATTGTCTTCCTCCGCATTATTTCACTAAATTCTCCCTCAAGAATAAATGTGGCGAGATTGGTTATAGCATACGTAGCCGTACTGATACCACCAACAATAATAAATATAGTAAATAGCTTTGCAGTGGTATTTAGCTCTGCTACCTCCTTAAATCCTACAGTGGATAGGGTAATTATCGTCATGTAAAGCGCATCTACAAAGGGAATGTTTAATAATAACGCATATCCCAGTGTACCAAACATAACTAACAATATTAAAAAGATGAAAACCATGACTAATTTGCTCATGTTTCTATTCACTGCTCCACCTTCCAGACTATATTCTATGTAGTGCTATTTTACGGTAAGGCAGGAAATTTAGCAAGAATTATAATCAAGGTTTATTGCAGAACGCATAACAGCTAGCGGTGCCACTTGTCCTGTAAATAAGGTAAAGGCACGCGCACCTTGATGGAGTAACATACCAAGACCATCTAACCCAGGGCTGTTTAATTCCTGTGCATACTCAAGAAAATCTGATGGCATTTTGCCATAACGAAGATCGTAGAAGAGAGCGCCCTGAATTTCAGAGAGATCTAGTAGCCATTTTCCTTCTTCTTTAAAAGGAATGGAAAGTGTGTTGACCACTAAGGATGTTCCGGGAATGTCAGGTGTGGTATATCGTTGTAGCTGTTGAGATGAAACACGATTGCCTAGAGATTCGGCTAATTGCTCGGCCTTAGCTAGGGTTCGGTTGATAATGATTATATCTTTTATTCCTTGAGCTAACAGAGAGGTGGCAACGGCTCGGGCGGCACCACCCGCACCAAGAATAACAATCCTCTTCTCAGTGGACGTAAAGCCTACTTCCTGTAGAGAATCGAAAAAACCAGCACCATCCGTATTATAACCCGTAAGTGTACCTGCTTGGTTAATGATGGTGTTAACGGCACCACAGTGCCGTGCAGACTCATCTAGCTGGTCTAGATAGGGGATGATAGACTCCTTATGGGGAACGGTAACGTTTACACCGGTGATGGCAAGAGCACGGAGCGCCTCCACGGCGGCAGCTAGGTTGTCCTTTGTAACATGGAAGGGTAGATAAACATAGGGTTGTTGTAAGTATTGAAAGGCTGCGTTATGCATGGCTGGTGACAGGGAATAGATAACAGGATCACCCAAAAGACCCGTGATTTTAGTTTCGCCAGTAATGTACATCTTCTCACCTCAATACTAATTTCTGCGCAATGCAATAGAATCCTTTTTCTAGTAAAGCGCACGTAGAGCAAAAAAATAAGCCACTGGGCTTATTTTTCTTCGTCTTTCCAAATAAACGTGTACTCATTGGTTCTGGTGTTGACAGTGATGTCTTGCAGTGTAGGCTTGGAGCTAGGTTGTTGCTGTTTTACTTCCTTATATGTCTCTCTCATCTTTTGGAGAAAAGTTTCCATGTCACACCACCTCAAAGGGTAGTGTGACCGTCAAGTGGAAGATTATACCTTACGACTTGGTTTTATTTCGATGTAAAAAAATATTTTCGGCAAGTCGCATTACTTTAGTACCAACAAATTCATGTTTACTAATGGGGGTAACGAGAATGGTATACATACCTGCACGGTTGCCACCGAGTATATCGGTAAAGAGTTGATCACCCACCACGGCTAATTCTTGGGCAGTAAGATTAAATTGAGTCGCGATACTGCGGAAAGCGCCACGCCTGGGCTTAATGGCTTTTGCAATGGAGATAACGCCCAATTGAGCCGACAGTTGTTCCACACGGGAGGACGAGTTATTGGAGACAATGGCTATTTTAAGGCCAGCCTCCCTTACTTCCTTGACCCACTGTTCGAGCATGGTTGAAATCTCACGGGAACGCCACGCGAGTAAGGTATTATCAAGATCCGTAATTATGCCTTTAATTCCCTTTTGTTTTAAAAGGTGCAGGTCAATATCATAGATGGAGTCAACAATTTCAGTGGGTTGCAAGAGTTTCATTATTCACCTCATGTCACGTAGTGCCTTCTATTATATCATAGAGTTCATAAGGCGTGAAGAAACTTTCAGCATAAGAAACGCGCTCTTACTGCTTTCAGTAACCACTTGCTAACTGCAAGTGGTATAGTTTTTTTGCAGT
>JANKMV010000217.1 GCA_024650095.1 Bacillota bacterium
GCACAAGTTTGTAAGCCATGTCCGCATTATTATTTTCTACTTCTGCCATTATATAATCGATGACAAAATTTATGTCGTCTGTGCGTATTTTCATCCACTTCTGATAATACTCATAGCTTTGCTGTATGTCTGATTGTGGATCTTCAGCGAACAATTCCTGCATATAGCCTAAATCAATCCATGTCGCATCTCCATCCCCGTCGGTTGAGTAAAAGCTTTGATATGTATGGTCGATGGAGCACACAATGTAACCATGACTTGCAAGCTCATTGTAAAGTGATTCATTACTCGATTTAACGCCAAGTCCACCATGTGAAAAAACGATCAGCGGAACCTTTTCGTCTAAGTTGTCAGGATACCACAATTGCACATTCAGTTTTCTGTTTTTGCCCGTGTCGGTATAGCTTTCAACACGATTTTTATCCGTGTATGTGTAGGTTTGGGTTAAAACTTGATATTCGCCGGTGGCAGCCACCACCGGCTTATTTTGGGGAAATAAGATTGCGGGCAAGGTTAACGCAAAGATAAGCACCGACATCCCTATAGCTCTCAAAACAACACGCACTGCTTTGTACTCTCTTTTTTCTCCCTTTTTTTGAACTAAGGCTTTAGCTCCGATTATTGCTAGCAGTAGCAGCAAGGAGGCCAGAGCATAATAACGAGGGCTCCAGTCAATTATAGGCAAGACGGCAAGCAGCACAAAACCTATAAAGGAAGCAATTCTGATAATGCTTCTTTCTCTTGCATGATTTGATTTTGTAATAATGCAGAATGCTGCAAATGCAGCTTCAACAATAACTGCCATTAAAAATATGATCATACCCATTTTTTCGTTCCTTCTCTTTGTTCTTTTCGGTATTTGATCCAAACATTGGTGTGATGATATTCCTTGGTGTCTTTATTCACCTATGCTCTCCATGAAAAATGCATGAATCTCATCCATCAATTCCCGATTAATGTCCTGGGCTGAAGATCGATCTACCTGTGAGTAAAAATCTTGTTTGATTTCATATGGGATGTTTTGTTCATAAAAATCATAAAGTTTACGATATTCAATATTAATTTCATCAATGTAGTCCATACCGGCATCAGAACGAAATAGATTGTTATGTCCGTTGCGCCCGGGCTCACTTAGTAATAGGGTTCTTACATTGGGATTGGTCATTCTTATCATATTTGAAATAATGGAGCTACCCTCATAAGCAACAAACTCATCTTCTGTGCCATGGATAATAAGAACCGGAACATTTGATTTATTGATGGCATCTACTGCATTCAAAGAAGCTGTTTCTCCAAACAGGATTCTTTGATATAACCATAAATATGGGTACTGTATGTTAATAAACCCACCCATCATGCTCCGACCTTGTTCTATAATCATTTCCATAGGACTATTTGCACCAGATACTGTAGCAACACCCACAATTTCATAATCATAGTGCAATAGATTAGCTACTGCATAACCGCCCCAGCTGTGACCAAATAATAGAATTGGCAGATTAGCAAATTCCTCCTGTGTATTTATATATGTCAATGCTGCATCCAAATCAATCAGAGCTTGGGGAAAGCCCTTTGTTGTCTTGCCTTCGCTGTCAAAGCTACCGGTTGCATCATAGGCAAAAACACGCCATCCCTGATCAACAAAATATGCAATTTGAGGCAGATAGCTATCTGCTCCGCCTCCAATACCATGAGCCACGACCACAAGCCCTTGCTCTTGATTTAAACCATACACATATCCTTGCAAGCGATTATTGCCCGACTCGAAACTCACCAAATCTCTCGGATACTGCGCTTCTAGATCTTCATATCTCAAACCTACTGTAACCGTCGTATCATGTCTGTCATATCTGGGAAATTGTCCATTGTAAATAAACATGACGATGACCATGGAAATGATTGAAAAAACCAAAATAAATCCTACAAGACGTAAGCCAACAGTTTTCATTGTTATCTTTTTTTTCCCCTGTTGTAGTTTCATAAACTGCCCCCATCATATATTTTAATTGCTATTTAATATTGTTCTTATTCCAGGTTTACGTTTGTCAATGTACTCTGTTGAAACAATTAGCCATACGAACCATTACCAAGTATCCCCTTTTGTCCAATGGCACTATATTCGCTAGGTTAATGCCTACTATATGGCACTACTTGGTAGTTTCTTTACCTCAACAACCAAAAGCAAACTAAATATAATCTCTATCAATACCATGGTACCTGCCACGACATAAGAGGGCATAGTAATGCCAATAAGTAAAACAATAATTGGTATAATAACGGACATAACCATATAACTTTTCGATTGGTACAACCAGCCATAAGGTAGTAAATGTGCACCAAAAATCATCGCTAATATCATGACCATTTTTTCTGGTACTGTTGGATAAACCCACATTGCAATTAGCAAATATAACATTTGGTTAAGTGAAAACAATAGTCCCAAATTAGTTAGAGGATTACCTTTGTTGGTAAAGTCCACTTTTATGATTTTGGAAATCATATATGCCAATGGCATAAGGGGAGCAGTAAAGCAAAATGTAAGTAGGTTTTTAGTGAGTATCGGCAGTGATGTATAATGAATACCTGCCACAACAGACCATATAATAATAGATGCAAGAATAAAGTGGAGCCCCTTCTTTTGCTTGATAGAACCATCTAAACGCATTTCTTCTAAATTCATATTTCATCTCCTTTTTTTCTTTTTGCTACTGAATAATGCAGCATATGCTGCGACAATAAAATACCCGGAGATTTCTGGGGTACATAAAACCTACCGGTGTGGGTCAGAACACCATCAGCTTTTTCTGGGCGCCCTATATTGCAGGGTTTCTTCGTTATTATTATTAGTAAGGACGATCAAAACGTTTTTCATATGCATTATTTGCTTTGAGCTGTTGATCCCAGAAAAAGTTTAGAAATCTCTTGCCAAGTAACTTAAAGAGAATTTCCGTACCCTTTCCAAATCGAATTGGCCTGGCCAATCGGCGAATATCCATTGCGTTAAAGTTCCCTTCACTCACCAAGTTCACAATGGCCTTAACCAATGGTTCAATCATTTTTTCTTGAGCCATAGCAGGCCTCATCTGCAAACCTTCCACCCCGCCCTTAATGGCTGTACCAAGATAATTTCTTTCCAATTTAAGAGCCAATTGTTGAAAATATGCCTCAAGATAGTGAGATTGACTACTTTCAGGAAAGCCCGATTGCACAAAAAAGCTTATGCTCCCTTTAGAGGCTTGAAGTTTTTCGATAAATCCCATCACGTGGGAAGGCATTGCATGTACATATAGAGGCATGAAGAACATAACACGTTTCTCACTTTTAAAAGCCTCTGCCCACTCCTCCCACTGATCTCTTTTTTTCAAATCACGAATTTCAACCTTATCACCAAGGGCTTCAACAACTTTTTCAAGAATAAGTGCCGAATTGCTGCCACTCCTTCTAGGAGAACCGTTATAAATCACTAGTTTTTCCATGAGTTCAGTTGGCGCAAAAGCCACAGCCTGGTTCTTGGCCTTTCTTGATTCTAGTGGGTGCAGTTGAAGACTACCATCTTTGATAATGCGGTAGGCTTTAGATTTAAAATGGTAAGCAGTACGATACAAATAATCTTCAATAACTTGTCCTTCATATTTTGTTAAGTCATCAGTATCATAGTAAAACACCAGATCAGGGTAGCTCTGATATCTAGCAACATGATGACATTCTCCGTCTACAAGTTCTATATATGGATGGTAGTGGGGAATTGTTCTGTCAAAAAAAGCTTTAGCTTGATGGCTGATAAATCCTTGGGCTGTATCCATTAGTAAAATTACAGTATCACTGTTTACATAGTCTGGATAGATTTCAGCCATATGATCCTTCATTACACATCTACCGGGGGTCTTGAGCCAACAGTTCCAACAGCCAATGCACGCAGTAATGGATTGATCTCCTATGCTAACGACCTTCATAGGCTCCTCATAAAGATTTCCGATGGCCTCATAAATTTCGCCAGCTTGCTTCGCTCTTAGATCAAACAACGTTATCAAATATATCTCTCCTTAAAATGCACTTTTGCTATTTTTAATGCCATTCAGCGCATATTCCGTTTTTCGTGCTACTACTCAAAAAACTCACCAATGCGTAGTTGAGAAAGATTAAAAACCTCAATCCATGACAATTCTTGTGCATATTTTCACAACTTCAGATTTTAGCTGACCTTTCCATTAGTTCCCGCCACTTGATAAACAATCCTGCTTTTTCAAAATTCTTCTCCTACAGTTACTTTCCACCTGCTGGGATAGTGAGATAAAATAGGGAATGGCCGTCACTATACTATCATGGTCACAACAACAATTCCCACTAGATTGACAAAAACATGGGCTGTCCATGATGCAACAAGGATTACTGGACGAATTTGATATCATTGAATGTTACCACCAG
>JANKMV010000218.1 GCA_024650095.1 Bacillota bacterium
GTACATTAGCCGCTTGCTAGCTGCAAGTGTTATAATATCGTACCAGTGTAAAAATGCCCTCATAGTAGTGTATGAGGGCATACTCTGTTGTTTATGTTTACTTATTAACTTTTACTTCTTGCGGAATGGAACCTTTAAAATATAAGCCACTACTGTCAAAGGAAAATTCTTCAGCAGAGAAGCCATCCATACTGGCGATTTTTGCATTTACTTCCGTGCCCATTCTTTCTAAATAATCATTGACCTGTCCTGTGGGTAAGGGGATATGCCCTACACTGGCTGCCTCCATTACACCTGCAAACTCTTTATTATTTATCCTTTCTAGAGTACATTTAAAGTACACACTTTTACCTTTGAATGTGTTAAGATAATTCTCATACCCCCGTGCTTCAGGGTAGCGACTATAAATCATGCTTAAGTCATCTCCAACCTTCGCTGACGCTTCTACCCTACCGTTATCTAAAAACTTAATTCTGATATCTCTGATAAAGCCAATTTCTTTGGAGGCCATATTAAGGATAGCACTAATTTCTGCATTGGTGACATGACCATCAACTTTAGAAGCGCCCACACTAACAAAATCCTCCAACATAAACTCTTCCAAGCTGGTCCGATCCTCGTTGAAGCTAACGTTACCCTTTTCCAAGTATGAATGAAAGTCTGCTTCTGTCCATTGGACATCTACCGTTTTTGTCCCATGTAGGAGGAGGTACCCCCCACCTACAACCACAAGTAATAAAACTAAGATCACAAGTAGTAATTTTTTCATGCTGCTCTGTCTTACAAGAAGACAAAATTCCCCCCTTTTTTTGTGGCACATCCGCATTTTCCCCGGTCGCTGATGATGTTAGTTTATTGTGGACCACGACCCACCAGCTTAATGGCCATAATAATTAAAACAATGAACAACACCAACGCGAATAATGATTCCCCCATAGGTTGTATCCTCGATTCAATTATTATCATATAACTATTATCTCGCTTACAAGTCCACCTGCCTACTACCCTTAGGGATAGCTTGCATTGCTTTTTTGAGCATATGAAGGCATTAATAAAATCAGCTTGTTTAAAGGACATATCGTCTCTAAGAGCGAATAAATTTAATAATCAAGATAAAGAGAGGCTTGGTATAAGATGACGTCCATACATGCGCATACACTGAAAAGCATCCGTCCTGGTATGGCACTGGCTGCGCTCTTCGGCTGGCTACTTTCCTTTCCCATGTTTGGTCGTCTTCTTCTTGAAACTGCTGGGGAAAGATCACTCACCTTGGGGTTAACCTTCGTGGGCATACATGCCACTAGCATGCTTATCCTACATAAATATTCTTCTACCGACACTACGGAAATAACTACGATTCGCGTAGCGAGCCTTGCCATTGCAATCTTAACTGTCCTTTATAGCTTGTTCTCTAGTCACTTTATAATTGGCCTTTTCATTATTATGATGCTGGGGATTGCATCCGCTTATCTTATCTTGCATTGGGCCACCTGGTTTATTACAAGCGCTCAACCACTGCTTAATTTGGCCATTGCCATGGCTGGAGCTAATGTTGTTTGTGCAATTATCAATATCCCTTGGTCCTTACCGCAACATCTAAGCTTCTTTCTTTTGGCCGCATTAGCGCTGGGCGGTTCTTGGGTTTTGCCTCTCAGTACAAATACTATTGTAATACGGGGCTCTGCCATTAGGCGGGACTCAGTAAAAACAATACGGGCTCTGGGCGCTTTTATAATCGCCATTTATTTTGTTGGTGGTATCTGGTATCAAACCGTTGCTATGCAGTTTTCTATCGCTCCAGATTGGGGCGTTTCCATTAGTACGTTGCTATATGCCAGCGGAATTATCTTTCTGGCATGGCTAGCTACACATGGCCAGCCAGGAAATCTGGCGCTTTTCAGTATAACTGCCTTGGGAATAGGCCTGTTAATGAACCTAACTGGATTTGATGGTGTACTACCGATGCTAGTTTACTATGTCGCACTTAATTTCGGTCTGGCAGCCGCGGATCTCTTTTTTTGGTATGTTCTATGGGTACTGGGTAGGTTATATGGAGGACGCCGTGTCTATGGCATCGGGCTGGGGTTTTCGTTGCTATTAATTGCTTCCTCTGTGGCTATTTCCTCAACTGGCTGGGCTAACAGTTCCCCTGCGTTACTCTACATTATGGCGCTCACACTTCTTTTTTTGGCGGTTCCACTCGTTTTTCGTTATCCTTTCAAAATCGTAGATGTACCACCTAACCAGTTTAAGGAAAAAACAACTGAAAGTGAAGTTTTAGCAGAAATGCTCACTCCACCTGAAATCCTAACGCCACAAGAACAACAAATTTATGTGCTACTGATGCATGGGGCAACCAATGATGAAATTGCCACCACCATGTTCATTTCAATACATACAGTGAAATTTCATGTCCGCAACACACTCCGCAAACTCGACGTAAAAAACCGGAAAGAGCTATTGGCTCGCTATTTTGTCGACAAATAATAGCGACACGTACATGCTTTTATTGAAAGCCCTCTTTATTGCCACCTACCTGTATAGAAAACCCACCTTTATACTTGAGCCTTTTGCCGTAGAGTGACTCAAGTACTTTTTTGATATTTTTGTTTCCATCACTATATTGATGTGTCGTTTTAATGGTATTGTTTTGTGCAAAAATAACAAGTTCTCCAAGACTTTTTCCCGAGTTGTCATTCCGATCTGCCGGCTTAAACACTATTTTTTCAACTTCGTTGTTGATAATCATAAAGTTAGAAGATTCCTCTTGGAGTATTTCTTCAGGACTCAAGTCGTAGTAGCGGTTACTAAAGTTGCTCCAAAAATTCATCATGGCGGCTGCTCCTTTAAAAAATCCCTTACCCTCCGCTTTGATTTGCTCTTGCATCTTCCTACTTTCACTATTTTGCATTTCCTTTGAAAGTATCGCCACTATGATTTTATCTTGCGAAAAAATTAAAAAACAACTAGACGCTTTTAAGAAACCATCCTTCTTTGTTGCACTTAAAACCATATAAACATTGCTGTCAACTTGCTCGGTCGTCATGACATCTCCCCCATCATCTTAATTATCATTGAGTGCATCACAAGTTTTCGCAGACTGCTACGGCATAGGCATAATGGCTTCTAAACATATGAAGCGGTATTGAGCAGAGATGGTATAACGTACTGAACATTGAAAACCTGTATTTTCCCATCTATATATTATTTCAGTATCCGTGTTTTCTTCGCTAAAATTAGTCATTGCCTCATACTTTGTGAGATAAAAATCTGTAAACTCTTGCGCAGTTTTTTCTGTTTGGTAAATGGTACGATACACTTTCTCCTTGGCAAGATAATTCTCCTCATAGGTGATCTCTTGTAGCTCCTGTAGACCAAACTCTTCAATCAGGTTTTCTGGATGATCGGTAAAATAGGGGTTTTCCTCCACATACTCTTCTTCGGATAAACCGATGGATAGAGCGACCATACAACTTTCTTCATCGAGCTCATACACACTTACGTTCACCATATTTTCGCCAATAGCACCACTAAAAAATTCCTTTAAGAAGTAATCCTCATCTTCATCTTCAATGCTGGTCATCAATGCCTGATAATAATCTGATATTTCGTCTAGTTCCCCTTCAGATACAAACAAAACATTATATAAATCCTTTCCAATAACATAGTTTAAGTCATCTCTGTAGCTAAAACCACAACGCTCAACACGAATGGATTTATAGAGTGGCAAAATGCCCTCGGGATAACCTGATAACAATTGTACAGCCTCTGCTTCACCTGTATTATCCTCTGGTGCTTGCTGCGGAGTCGCTGTTTCTGTTTTACCCCCACATGCTGTAGCAAATATAATAATCATAACCAGTACTACTAAGCAGAGCATCTTTTTATCCATAATTGGCTCTCCCCCTATCTTTTGGTTCAAGCATCGGTAGCAAACATGTCATCTTAATAATGCAGGACTCTCATATGAAATCACCCAAAAATACTGTATAGTTGACACTCCGCAACACTCTACTATAATTATTATTTTAAGTTAAACAGTCTGACAACTACCCATAAGGGTAGTATTGATACCCACGCTACATAAATTAAGCAATATAATTTCTGCAGTACAAAAAAACAAAAGGTATGATTTCTGCAACACAAAAAAGACACAGCACAGTGTTAATTGTGAAGTGTCCTATGTCAAAATTGTTTTGCAATGTAGGGTTACATATCTTTTGTGTAGGGAACGGTCTTGACCGTTCCGCTCTTTTACCATAATGTCCGCACGTACACCCTTTTGTGCTCTACTGTGCGTCCGGAACGGTCAAGACCGTTCCCTACATTTGATTGCCCTTCTTAATTGCAGGCAAGACTATTCCCTAAAATTTGCTTATGCCTTTTTATTGCGATTAAGACCGTTCTTTACAATTTCTGCA
>JANKMV010000219.1 GCA_024650095.1 Bacillota bacterium
TCAGCAATTACAGAACGTGGAAGAGGAGATAAAGAGAATTGTTAGTTTATATGAACCTGGTGTGATGGTGACAAAGGAAGAGGTCTTGCCACAAAACCTTGGAGAGAAGGACGAGTCAGGTGGTACAAGGACTGCGCAGATCCGTCTTGGTGTCGGTGTCTTGTTCTATCTCGCTGCATTGTTGTTACATCTGCTGCCTATGCTTGATCTTATCCTGTTTATCATAAGTTATCTTCTCATTGGTGGCGAGGTTGTCATCCGCGCTCTGCGTAATATCATCCGTGGTCAAGTGTTTGATGAAAACTTTTTGATGACCATTGCCACGGTGGGAGCGTTTGCCATCCATGAATATCCGGAAGCTGTGGCAGTAATGCTATTCTACCAGATTGGTGAGTTTTTTCAGGAGATCGCCGTTAACCGTTCTCGTCGCTCCATTCGTGCGCTTTTAGATATCCGGCCCGATTATGCCAATCTCAAACGTGGCGATGACGTGGTGCAGGTCAGTCCAGAGGATGTTGCCATTGGTGATATGATCATGATTAAACCTGGGGAAAGGGTACCACTAGATGGTAAAATTATCGAAGGCATCTCCCTTATGGATACCTCAGCGCTGACGGGAGAATCTCTGCCAAGAGACGTTAAGCCAGCCGATGAAATCCTTAGTGGTTTTGTTAATACCAGTGGTGTCTTACATGTTGAGGTTACGCAAGTGTTTGGTGAGTCTACCGTAGCCAAAATTTTAGAGCTGGTGCAAAATGCCAGTAGTAAGAAGGCACCAACAGAAAACTTTATCACAAAATTCGCACGCTACTACACGCCTGTTGTGGTGATTGTTGCTGCAGCGTTAGCTATCATTCCGCCATTAGTCTTTCCAGGTGCCACATTCTCCATGTGGCTCTACCGTGCGCTTGTGTTTCTGGTGGTGTCCTGTCCCTGTGCTTTGGTAGTTTCCATTCCCTTAGGTTTCTTCGGTGGCATTGGGGGCGCTTCACGTAGTGGCATCCTGGTTAAAGGGGGCAACTACTTGGAAGCTCTTAACAATGTAGGTACAGTTGTATTTGATAAAACAGGAACGTTAACCAAAGGTGTTTTTAAGGTGACGGCTGTTGTTCCCAGTGCAGGGATATCACATGAGCAGCTTGTGGAAGCAGCGGCCTTGGCTGAAGCATACTCTACACATCCTATCGCAACATCAATTTTAGAGTCGTATCCCCTCGAAGTATCCCAGGAGCGAATTGACTCATACGAAGAGATTGCAGGACACGGCACCAAAGTTGTGGTTAACGGCAAAACCATCCTAGCGGGCAATAGCAAGCTGATGCAGCAAGCAAACATCCCCATACAACCCCTGGCGCTTGCAGGAACTGTTGTACATGTTGCCATCGACGATCTATATGCCGGTTATGTGCTTATCTCCGATGAGGTAAAGGACGATAGCGTGAGCGCTCTGCAGCAGTTACGAGAGATCGGTGTGAAAAAAATAGTTATGCTGACAGGTGATAGTAAAGTGGTTGCTGCAAAAGTGGCCGAAGTATTGACGCTAGACGATTACCATGCTGAACTTCTCCCCCATGAAAAGGTTGCTAGGATGGAAGAAATCTACGCAAGCAAAGGGAAAGGCAATTTGATCTTTGTTGGTGATGGTATAAATGATGCCCCCGTGTTAGCGAGAGCAGATGTGGGCGTGGCCATGGGAGGTCTTGGCTCCGATGCCGCCATTGAAGCTGCCGATGTGGTGCTTATGACGGATGAACCCTCTAAACTAGTGACAGCGATAAAAATTGCCAGGCGAACCAAAAAAATTGTGTGGCAGAATATTATCCTTGCCCTGGTAGTAAAAGGCGTTGTGCTCGCACTGGGTGCTGGTGGACTCGCAACCCTCTGGGAGGCCGTCTTTGCAGATGTGGGTGTAGCGGTACTAGCCATTCTTAATTCTATGCGGGTAATGAAAATTTCTAATCTATAAAAATATCATAAAAGCAATATTTGAGACGAAAGGTCCCGCGGAGAGATTAATGGATTCTTAAAAAGAATGTATAATATAAGATATTATTGACGAGCATGTTCGTCTGTGGTAACATTAAATTGTAATGGTTACAAAAATAAAATGAATATAAATAGATGGTAGAGATGAAAGAAGGTCTGCGCATGGTTACTCTGAAAGCAGCTCGTGCGTTGTTAGACGAAAAGGGGCTCCGTTCATCGGCAACCAGAATTCATGTTTTAGCGTATTTATTATCCTACCCTAGCCACCCCACAGCGGATGAGATTTACCAAGCACTGTTGCCTAAAATGTTGACCCTTTCCAAAACAACCATTTATAATACACTTGATTTGTTAACAGAGGCAAATATTACTAGACAAATTACGATTGACGGTAAAGAAGCGCGCTTTGATATTATTATTGTGGATCATGGTCATTTCCAATGTAACACATGCAAACATATCTACGATTTTTCTGTGGATCTTGATGAATGTATGGTAGCGGATCTTACTGGCTTTAAAGTTGCGCAACGAAACATCTATTTTAAGGGTATCTGCCCAAATTGCCAAAAATAAAAAGGAGGAAAAAATGAAAAATTTAACGGGAACAAAGACAGCTGAAAATTTATTAAAGTCATTTGCGGGGGAATCGCAAGCACGAAATCGTTATTCCTTTTATGCATCCATAGCCGATAAGGAAGGCTATAAGCAAATCAAAAACATCTTTATTGAAACGGCCGATAACGAAAAAGAACATGCAAAACGTTTTTATAAGTTCTTGCTCGCTGGTCTTGCGGAACTACCGGCAACCATAGAAATCCAAGCAGGCTATCCAGTGGCGCAAGGAAGCACCCTAGCGAACCTACAGGCAGCGGCGCATGGTGAAAATGAAGAGTGGTCTGACCTTTATCCAGATTTTGCCAATGTTGCTGATGAGGAAGGATTCCCCGAAATAGCCGAAGCCTTCAGACATATTGCCATTTCTGAAAAGGCGCATGAAGCTCGTTTCAATAAACTTAGTCAAAACGTAGAAAATGGAACTGTTTTTAAAAAAGAGACTACGATCCGCTGGAAGTGCGGTAATTGTGGTTACATCCATGAAGGCCCAGAGGCTCTTGACGAATGTCCTGCTTGTATCCATCCACAAGCACATTTCGAAGTATTTACCGAAGCATATTAATAGAAAAATTCATGTTTCAAAACGCAAATCCCACAGGATTTGCGTTTTTATTTGTATTAATGGAAAATTTTTCACTTGTAGCTAGCCAGCAATGAAGCGCTCCTTGCCTGCCTACTTATCTGCAACGTTATGGTATTTTAATAATGACAAGTCGTTCTTGTTGGCCGAATTGGATGGATTCTTCTGTAGTTTTAACGGCTAAATCTATATCATTGGGACCGACGGCACTTCCGCGGTCAAGTACAGTGTGCCAACCCAAGCCTTCGACATAAATTTCTGTACCAAAGGGAATATTGGGTCCTGATGCTGCTGTCTCACCTGGAACCAGTTTTTCACCGCTTGCTGTAAGCGAGGGATCGCCGGAATAATCATGCCCTTGTATTGCATCAGCACTTAATGGCGCATACATGGAGATATTCATTAACTGAACTTCATATTTTTCCGACTCTAATTCCATTTCCCTTGCTTTTGCAAGTTCTTGGCGTGTCTCTAAAACCTTTCTTTCTGTCTGCTGAACTTGCCCTCGAAGAGTAAGACCCGTTCGTAACGTAAGAGCAAGTATCAGTGTCGTAACCAATAGTAGTTGCCTAACGGTCATGTGATCTTTTCTCCTTTTCTCTTCTAAAAGTTTAAAACGAAAGCTTATCATGGTGCTTATAGTTTAAGGAGACATAGTAAAATAATTCTTTTACCTCAAAGAAAAACAAGTTAAAAGTTAGAATATGTAAAGATGGCTTGTTAATGTGTTGCTACCAAAACATAGAGACGGGATATTTTTACGGATGAAAGCATTTTATCGGAACAAGAACATGTTTAGTTGTGAACATGCTATTAACCTTTATGTAAAGGATAGCTATAGAAAAGGATTATTTTTCTAATATGTCGAATTAGGTAAAGAATGATAGATATTTCAAACTCTGTAATGATACGGGCCAGCTTTACCATTTTGATAATGTAAGGGATTAGTAAATAGTGCTTGGAGGATACGTAGTATTGTGAGGTTGGCAACAGTAAAATTTATGACGCTTACAGCATTTAGAGGAGGACGTGAGCATGAACCAACACCTATGGAAGCAAGTGGAAACATCTTTGTCCCACCTTGAGGAACTACGACGGAGTGACTTGCCAGATTATGAATTATCATCCCTATTGTTAGCAGAACTTACGGCTGCTTTGCAAGAGTTACAGGCAACCACAGCAGAAGTCATGGAACAAAATGAAGAGCTTGCCACCAGCCGTCAG
>JANKMV010000021.1:0-5275 GCA_024650095.1 Bacillota bacterium
GGCCCCTTTAGGTTTCTTAACATTTCGCACGTGGGTATAATCAACGGGCACATTGTTGGAAGCAGAAGCCTTGCTAAAGCGAGCCGCGAGTTGAGCTGCAAGCAGAAGGGTAGCTTCTGGTGGTTCTGAGTGCTTGATGATTACATGTGATCCCGGAATGTCCTTAACATGTAGCCATACATCAGCAGGTGACGCTGTGCGCAAAGTAAGTTGATCATTTTGGCGGTTATTTTTACCCACATAGATATCAAATCCATCTGGAGACCGATAATGCAGGGGGCGAGAGGGTGGTGTTACCACACGTTTTTTTGCTGGTTTGCTTCGTATCATACCAGCACTCTCCATTTCTTCACGCACTTCAAACAGCGCTTCATAATCGGCATGTTGGGTTGCTACCAGGAGAGATTCCAAGTACTCTATTTCGTTGCGAGTTTCGGCTAGACGTTTAACAATAAATTTCTTTCCATCACGTAACTTTCGATATTTTTTAAAGTAGCGTTGCGCATTCGCTTGCGGGGAAAATGCTGGATCAAGGGGAATGATCATCTGCTGGCTACTATCCTCATAGTAGTTGGGGACCCTGGCTTCTTTCATGCCAGGGTGAAGTGTGTGCAGACTTGCTGTAAGCATTTCACCCCAAATACGGTATTTATCAGCGCCTTCCATTGTTAAAAGGTCATTTCCCTGCAAGCGTAGCTTCTTCTCGTTGCGAGCTAAATGATTCGTAATAACTTCGGCGAGTTGTCGTTTAATTTCTCCGGTTTTTTGTTTCTGCATAACGAAAGTATAATACGCGTCGAGCGCTTCATTTACGGATGAGAAAAAATCTAATTTTGCGCGAGGGTGTTGTATGGGTGCCATCATTGAAAAGATGGATTTTCCTTCTGCCGTTTTTCTAATGCAGGGCGTAAGTTGGCCGGATGAAAACGCCGTTGCCAGTTGTCGTAATTCCATCGTTAAGGGACGTAGCATTTCTAGGGGATGACCTGACTCCCCCCCTGATGCTCGTAGCATAATTTCTGCAGCCAAGTCTCGGCTAATACCCATAATCGTTTGCACAAGCGCTTTTTCTGCGGTCTCCCCCGCTGTTTTCATCAGTACTGTCGCAAGTTCTTCCTCCGTAAAGTCGAAGATATTTAGTTTATCCTGTGTAGGGGGAGCATAATATGGCTCACCGGGCATAATTACGCGATGACTCATGGTGTTATCCACGATTTTTACACTACCAAGAATAATGGGATCCTCAATTTCGTTTGGTTTTGCCAGAATAATATTGGAATGCCTGCCCATAACCTCACAGATTAAACTTTTTTTCGTGTCATTGCCGAAATCATCATAAGAGCGGAAGACAAAGGATAAGACACGCTCTAAACCTATTTGTTCTACGCTGAGAAGACGAGCTCCCGATAGGTGCTTGCGTAGTAACATGCAAAAGGCGGGTGGAGCCGAGGGATTATCCGGTTTTTGCGTGGTGAGGTGCACACGCGCTAATCGTGCATCTGCAGAGCAAGTAAGTATATATCCCGCCTCACGAGTACGCAAATGCAAGTTTATTTCTTGCGCGTGTGGTTGAAATACCTTTTCTACTCTAGCACCTACCAGTTGTTTTTGTAATTCCTGACGTACAGCAGCCATGGTAAATCCATCGTATGCCATTCTGGTACCTCCTCGTTAACATATTTAAGTATAGCAGTCCCATGGGGAGCAAGGCAATATCAACTCGTAATTCTTGTCCTAAGTAGGTGCTTTTTCCGCCAATTTTGCCATATACATGGCGGTAGGACAATATATACAACCGTGGGGTGAGTGTATGAATAATTTGCCGTGGAGTAATGTGCCGTTTGACGAAGTGAGCCGTCATTTTCAGGTAGATGCGCAGCAAGGACTATCCGGAAGGGAAGCAACTCAGCGACTCCATCACAATGGACACAATGTGCTAGCTAAAAAGAAAAAAGTTTCGCCGCTTGTACTATTTTTATTTCAGTTTCGAGATTTTATGGTTTTAGTCCTTTTGGGTGCCACACTTCTATCTGCTGTGTTGGGTGAATATACCGACGCTGTGGTTATTATTGGCATTGTTTTAGTTAACGCAATCTTGGGTTTTTTCCAAGAATATAGAGCAGAACAATCCCTCGAAGCACTGCGGGAGCTAACCGCACCCACAGCCAGAACCGTTAGGGAAGGGGTGAGGTGTGAAGTCCCAGCGGAGGAACTTGTGCCAGGTGATGTGGTTATCATCGAAGCGGGTGATCGTATCCCCGCAGATATTCGTCTCGGAGAAGTTCGCCAACTATCAGTTAATGAGGCATCTCTGACTGGCGAATCAGAACCTGTGCAAAAACAATCGACAGAGCTATTTGACAAGGCTGCTGTCTTAGGCGATCGTGTCAATATGGTTTTTATGGGAACGATGGCGGTGGGCGGCCGGGCAAGTGGTATCGTTGTGGCAACCGGTATGGAAACAGAAATGGGTCGTGTGGCACATTTAATTGCTGACGCCCAAGATGACGAGACGCCGTTGCAAAGACGACTAGAGCAAATGGGACGCTATCTGGTCATCGGTTGTCTTCTCATTTGTGGGTTAGTGGTTTTAATGGGTGTAGCACAGGGTTTACCCGCGTATAAAATGTTTATGGCCGGCGTTTCATTGGCCGTGGCGGCCATTCCAGAAGGGCTACCCGCGGTTGTCACCATTGCGTTAGCCGTTGGTGTACAACGCATGGTGCGTAAAAACGCTGTAGTAAGGCGACTACCCGCCGTTGAAACATTGGGGTGTGCAACGGTCATCTGCTCTGATAAAACGGGAACACTGACGCAAAATAAGATGAATGTACAGGAGATTTGGGCGGGTGGTCAACAGTACCAGGTAGAAGGAGAAGGGTATAGTCCCCAAGGGCAGATTGTTAGTGGTGGAAGGAAGGTGAAGCCCGCTAATGATTCTGGTTTGCTGCTAACCTTGACAGCCGCAGTTCTCTGCAATAACGCCCAACTATATAAAGGAAGTGTGGAAGTTCAGCCATTATGGCGAGGAAAGAAGCAAGAATGGGAAATTCATGGGGATCCTACAGAAGGCGCTCTCCTTGTGGCTGGTGCGCGGGCTGGCTTATGGCGCGAAGACTTAGAGCGGTCGATGCAGCGCCTTTCAGAGCTGCCCTTCGACGGCATTCGTAAGCGCATGTCCGTCTTATATCATGGTGCACAAGGTGAGGTCGTGTACGTCAAAGGTGCTCCGGAAAAGGTAATAGAGCGTTGTAGCCATATCTACTATGAGGGGCGTGTAGTTGAGTTCTCGCGCGCGTTGCGTGAGGAAGTAATGACGCAGAATGAGACCATGGCAGCGCTGGCGTTACGAAATCTTGCGGTGGCGTATCGTCCTCTTCCGTCTGGGAGTAGAAATGATGCAGAGATAGAAAACCGCTTAATCTTTGTGGGTATTTTGGGTATGATTGATCCACCTCGACCTGAAGTTATGTCTGCTATTGCCAAATGCCACGGTGCGGGTATAAAAACGGTGATGATTACTGGTGATCATAAAACAACGGCCATGGCAATCGCAAGAATGTTACGCCTTTTGCCAGTGCGAGGAAAGGTGTTAACAGGCAACGAATTAGATTCATTAAGTAATGCACAGTTAGAAGAAGTTGCTGAACATACCTTCGTTTATGCCCGTGTGACACCAGAACATAAGCTACGTATTGTACGTGCCTTGAAACGGTGTGGTCATATTGTAGCCATGACTGGAGATGGTGTGAACGATGCTCCGGCCGTTAAAGAAGCAGACATAGGGATTGCCATGGGGAACAGTGGCACAGATGTGACAAGAGAAGCTGCAGCCGTGGTGCTAACGGATGACAACTTTACCACCATCGTGAATGCTGTGGAAGAAGGGCGCGGCATCTACGATAATATTCGTAAGTTTATCCGCTTTCTCTTGGCCTGTAATACAGGCGAAATTCTCACCATGCTCATTGCCATGTTGGTTGGTTTACCTATACCTTTAAGAGCCATTCAGATTTTGTGGATTAATCTAGTGACGGACGGGCTCCCGGCAATGGCCTTGGGTGTAGATCCCGTCGACCCAGATGTGATGGCAAGAGCTCCTCGCTCACCTCAAGAAGGTATCTTTGCTCGAGGGCTCTGGCAGAAAATAGTTGGTAGAGGCACACTGATTGGTCTTACGACAGTGTTAGTATTCGCTTGGTCACTAGACCAGGGGATCGGCATTGATGAGGCAAGAACCATGGCTTTTACCACCCTCATTCTTACCCAGATGGTATATGTTTTTGCTTGTCGCAGTGAAAATAGAAGCTTTTTTCAGATTCCAATATTTTCGAATCCTTGGTTAGTTGCCGCTGTGATCTCTTCGATGGGTTTACTTTTAATTGTATTATATCACCCCGTACTTGCCACCATTTTTGCTACCATACCACTGCAGATTGAACAATGGATAGTGATTTGTGTAGCTGCGCTATTTCCCGTTATCCTAAATTCAGTAGCATCTCTACTGAAAAGCATTTTTTCTCCTCATATCGTCGTGCTAAAAAAATAATGGAAAAAGTAATGTAATTTGCCAAAAGGAAATTTTCTGATACAATATGGCTAGTGGTATTATTTAATTAGAGGACGGAGAGAAGGGGATTTACATGATAGCGAGTATGACGGGTTATGGTCAGGCAGAAAACGATGGTGGTGAAGCTATCCGCATCAAGGTGGAAATGCGCTCAGTTAACCATAGGTATTTAGATATATCCATACGCACACCACGGGAAATACAATCCTTGGAAGATCGTGTGCGTCGCCGCATACAGCAGACATTAGGGCGGGGGCGAATTGATGTCTTTATTTCTTGGCGTGATGAAACAGACGATGCTACGAGCGTGATTTTAGATCGTGCACTGGTGCGGGGATATCAGCAAGCATTACAAGAAATAAAGGATCTTTGCTCATTAGATCAAACACCAGATTTAGAGCTGATAGCTCGTTTCCCCGATGTCCTCCGCGTCGAGAAACCACAGGTAGATATGGATGAAGTTTGGGCACGCTTACAGCAGGTGGTAGATCAAACGCTTGAGAATTTAGTTAAACAAAGGCACGAAGAGGGCGCACGCTTGTATGATGATTTTATGATGCGTTTGGCTAGTGTTTCTTCAACCGCTACTGAGGTTGAAGAAAGAGCGCCGGTCTTAGTGGAAGAAAACCGTAAAAAGTTAGAAGATCGAATGATGGAATATTTGGGACAAGCTGAGATTGACCCTGCCCGTTTGTTGACAGAAGC